>NZ_CP034465.1:2644474-2950593 GCF_003955755.1 Jeotgalibaca ciconiae
TTCGGGCAAAATACGAATAATTATATTTAAAATAAAATAAATGTTCTTAAAATGGTTGAGTTTGTTGCTGGGAAATGGTAATTTAGAATGGTAAGAATCAAATAGTAAATGGTCAATACAAATAAGGAGTGAAATCATGTTTTTAGCAAAAGTATTTATAACGTATAAAGAGTCAATTTTAGATCCAAAAGGAGAAGCAGTAAAAAAAGCAATCCATCAATTAGATTATCAATCAGTAGAGTCGGTTCGAATGGGTAAATATTTTGAAATTGAGGTAAATGAATCAGATTTGAGCCAAGTTGAAAAGATCATTGAATCAATTTCTGATCAGTTATTGGCGAATGTCATTATGGAATCCTATCGATACGAAATTGAGGAGGCATAGCATGAAATTTGCAGTAATTGTTTTCCCAGGATCAAATTGTGATGTTGATTTATATGAAGCCATTCATTCTGTTTTAAAAGAAGAAGTTGAATATGTAGATTATCGTGAAACAACATTGGACGACTATGATGCTATTTTAATTCCAGGTGGTTTTTCTTATGGCGACTATTTACGTTGTGGTGCAATTGCGCGGTTCGCTCCTATAATGGATACCATCATTGAAAAAGCCGAACAAGGTGTACCTGTATTTGGAACGTGTAACGGATTCCAAATACTAACAGAAGCAGGATTGTTACCCGGATCTCTTCATTCGAATATCGATTTAAAATTCGCATGTAAAGCTCAAAAAGTAATTGTAGAGAATAATCAGACTATTTTCTCTCGTTTTTATGATGAGAAAGAAGAAATTGTTTTACCAATCGCACATGCAGAAGGAAATTATTATTGTGATGAAGAAACGTTGGCAGAATTAGAAGCAAATAATCAAATTGTTTTTCGTTATGCGTCCGATGATAATCCAAATGGCAGTCTAGCAAACATTGCTGGTATCACGAACAAAGCTGGAAATGTTTTAGGAATGATGCCTCATCCGGAACGTGCAGTCGAAGAAATACTAGGATTTAAAGATGGATTGAAACTATTCCAGTCACTCGCACAGAGTCTCGTAAAACAATAAAAAAGCTGAAAACGAAAGGGGATTATTATGCTTTTACAAGCAATGAAGCCAGAGGAAGTGAAAGATTCTGGCATTTTCCGTCAATGGGGTTTGAAAGATTCAGAGTTTGAGTTAATTGAAAAAATATTGGGGCGTACTCCAAATTATACGGAGACTGGTCTTTATTCTGTTATGTGGAGTGAACATTGCTCTTATAAAAATTCAAAACCAGTTCTCAAAACATTTTTCACTGAAGGAAAGCAAGTATTGCAAGGTCCTGGTGAAGGTGCTGGAATTGTTGATATTGGCGATAATCAAGCAGTCGTATTTAAAATGGAGAGCCACAATCATCCTTCAGCGGTAGAACCTTATGAAGGAGCTGCTACAGGTGTTGGAGGAATCATCCGTGATATCTTTAGCATGGGAGCGCGACCGATTGCGATGTTAGACTCATTGCGATTTGGCGAGTTAACGGATGCACGCACGAGAACCATTTTCTCTGGAGTTGTGGAAGGGATTGGCGGTTACGGAAATTGTATCGGCATTCCAACAGTAGGAGGCGAAACGAAATTTGATGCTTCTTATGAAGGGAACCCCTTAGTAAATGCTATGTGTGTAGGATTAATCAATCACGAGGATATTCAAAAAGGACAAGCGACTGGTGTAGGAAATTCGATTATGTATGTCGGTGCTAAAACAGGTCGGGATGGTATTCACGGAGCAACCTTTGCAAGTGAGGAATTCAGCGATGAAAATACCAGTCAACGTTCGGCGATCCAAGTAGGCGATCCCTTTATGGAAAAATTATTAATGGAAGCTTGTCTGGAATTAATCAAAGAATTAAGTGATCATTTAGTCGGAATCCAGGATATGGGAGCGGCTGGACTTGTTTCATCAAGTTCGGAGATGGCTTCGAAAGCTGGAACAGGAGTATCGATCAATCTAGATAAAGTTCCGCAGCGAGAAACAGAAATGACACCATACGAAATTCTATTATCGGAGTCACAAGAAAGAATGCTTTTATGTGTGGAAAAGGGATATGAAAAAGAAGTAGAAAGCCTGTTTGCTCGTTATGACTTAGATGCGGTCGTAGTGGGAGAAGTAACAGAAGGTAATCAATATCGTGTGTTTCAGCACGGAGAACTTGTTGCAGATGTGCCCGTCGATTCACTTGCGGAAGATGCACCTGTATACCAGAATGAAGCAATAAAGCCAGAACGTATCGTCCAATTTGAACGAGAAGAAGCGTTTATTCCAGTAGTAAATGATTTGAAAAAAACATTGTTTGACTTATTAACGACACCCGATTTGGCAAGTAAAGAACCGATCTATCAAACATATGATTCCATGGTGCGCACAAATACGGTTGTTGGGCCGGGGAGTGATGCTGCTGTCATTCGAATCAGAGGAACGAAAAAAGCTTTAGCAATGACTGCTGATTGTAATGCCCGTTATATTTATCTAGATCCATTTGCAGGTGGTCAGATTGCAGTAGCAGAAGCAGCACGTAATATTGTTGCATCTGGTGGGTATCCATTGGCGATTACCGATTGCTTAAATTTTGGAAATCCTGAAAATCCTGAAATATTTTATGAACTACAAGAATCTGCTAAAGGAATTTCTGTTGCTTGTGAACGATTTGATGCTCCTGTTATTTCTGGAAATGTTTCTCTTTATAATGAGAATGCAAATGGTGCCATTTATCCTACTCCCACTATCGGGATGATCGGGCTAATTAAGGATGTAAAAAATATCTTAACGCAGACATTCAAGCAGGCGGAGGATCTCATTTATGTTGTTGGGGAAACAAGAAATGATTTTTCTGGCTCACTTATTCAAAAAGTACAACAAAAAAGTATTTCAGGAACTATTGCTTTTGACATAGAAGAAGAGTACCAAAACCAGAAATTTGTTCAACATGCTAATGAAGATGGCTTTTTGGAAAGTGCTCATGATTTATCGGAAGGGGGATTAGCTGCCGGACTGATGGAATCTGTGTTTTCAACTCCATTTGGTTTTAAAGTGAAAACCTCTTTAACAAACGGACAGTTATTCAGTGAAACACAATCTCGTTTTGTTATTTCAGTCAAGAAAGAAAACCAAACGAAATTTGAACAATATGTTTCAGAGGATTTTGCGAATTTGTCAGTAAAATTACTCGGCGAAGTAACGAGTTCTGGTGAGATAACAGTGACTACAGATGAAGCAACTATTTCATTTAATCGTGAAGTAATCGAGTCAAAATGGAAAGAGGTTATTCCATGTCTTTTGAACGCTTAGATTTACAAAAGAGTAGTACAGGTTCTTCTCCGCTTGGTATTCAGACTGAAATATTTCAAACTCCTAACTTTTATCGGGAAGGAAAAGAAGACCTTGTCAGTATGGAATGGGATGAGAAAACAGTACGCACATTGAATGAAGAGTGCGGGGTGTTTGGAGTATGGAATCACCCTCAGGCAAATCGTGTCGCCTTTTTCGGCTTACATGCTTTGCAGCATCGTGGACAAGCAGGAGCTGGAATCACTTGTGGTGATAAGAACGGATTACGAAATTTCCGTGGAATTGGTTTGCTAAGCCAAGTATTCGATAATCCAATCGATTTAGAGTCTTTGGAAGGCGATCGTTCAATCGGTCATGTACGTTATGCGACGAACGGAAGTCACGATAACTTAAATAACTTTCAACCTTTTTTATTTCATTTTTATGACCAAGACATAGCTTTAGCACACAACGGAAATATAACAAATGCTAAAAGTTTGCGGAAGGAATTAGAAGTAGCGGGAGCAGTTTTTAATTCCTCCTCTGATTCTGAGGTGCTTGTTCATCTAATCCGCCACAGTAAAGAGAAATCATTTTATGAAAAATTAGAAGACTCATTGCGAAAGATTCAAGGTGGATTTAATTATGTTGTCTTAACGAAAGAAGCGCTAATCGGAGCGGTTGACCCCAATAGCTTCCGTCCTTTAGTCATTGGGAAAATGAAGAACGGGGCTTATATATTGACCAGTGAAACTTGCGCCCTGCATGTAGTAGGTGCTGAGTTTGTTCAAAATATACATGCTGGTCATTATGCCATTATTAATGATGATGGCATTGATATTCGTCCCTACACAAATGAAACCATGGTTGCAATTGAAGCGATGGAATATATTTATTTTGCTCGGCCTGATTCAGATATAGCAAGTATTAACGTCCATAGTGCTCGTAAAGCAATGGGAAGACAACTCGCGATTGAAAAGCCATCTCCAGCAAGTGTTGATATGGTAATCGGTGTTCCCAATTCATCTTTATCTGCCGCAACTGGATATGCAGAACAGAGTGGTATTCCCTACGAAATGGGATTGGTAAAGAATCAATATGTGGCCCGTACTTTTATTGAACCGACGCAAGAACTGCGCGAGCAGGGAGTTAGAAAAAAATTATCTGCTGTTGTAGGAGTTGTAGAAGGGAAATCAATTGTATTGGTAGATGATTCTATTGTCAGAGGAACAACAATGAAACGTCTGATCCTTTTACTGAGAGAAGCGGGAGCGCGGGAAGTACACGTTCGTATTTCCAGCCCGCCTTTCCGCTTTCCAAACTACTATGGAATTGATATGAGCACGAGTTCTGAATTACTGGCTGCTAATTTTACTATTAAAGAAATGTGTACCTATCTTGGATCGGATAGTTTAGAGTTTTTATCCGTCGATGGTACGATTAAAAGTATTGGTGTAAATTTTGACGCGCCTCACAAAGGGTTATGTATCAGTGCATTTACAGGAGAATACCCGGCGCCGCTTGGAGATTACAAAACAGGATTAGAACTTCAATTAACAGATATTCAAAAAAGAATCTTGAGAGGAGAAAACGTTGATGAGTAATCGCAAACATTCAGCGTACGAAGCAGCGGGCGTTCAAATTGAAAAAGGATATGAAGCTGTTGAACGAATGAAAAAACATATTCAACGTACCGATCGTCCGGAGGTGCTGTCTCAATTAGGCGGATTCGGTGGTTTATTTGACTTGTCGAAACATGCTCGCTCCGGAACGCATCCCGTTCTAGTTTCTGGAACAGACGGAGTGGGAACAAAAATTGTTTTAGCACAACAGTCTCAAAAATTCGATACGATTGGCATTGACTGTGTAGCAATGTGCGTGAATGATGTTCTTGCTCAAGGAGCAGAACCGCTGTTTTTCTTAGATTATTTAGCTGTTGGCAAAAATGATCCAGAAACTATTGAGCAAATCGTTTCTGGTGTTGCTCAAGGATGTGTTGATGCTGGAGCAGCTCTTATAGGGGGCGAAACTGCCGAAATGCCTGATGTATATTCAGCAGAGGAATTCGATTTAGCAGGTTTTTGTGTTGGTATTGTGGACCGTGCGCAGTTACTTGATTCTCATAACATCGAAAAAGGCGACGTTCTTATAGGAATTCCAAGTTCGGGACTTCATTCAAATGGATTCTCTTTAGTCCGTAAAGTATTCTTTAAAGATCATGATTGGCCATTCGAAACAGTATTAGCCAATAAACGTACACTAATAGATGAATTATTAACTCCTACTCGAATTTATGTAAATGAACTACTGCCATTAATAAAAGCAGGTGCAGTAAAAGGCTTGGCTCATATTACGGGCGGAGGTTTTTATGAAAACTTACCGCGTATGTTCGACGAAACAAAACTGCAAGCTCAAGTGGATACAGACTCTTGGCATAAGCCTGAGATATTTGCTATGATTCAAGCACTTGGAGAAGTTGATGAGGAAGAAATGTATCATACTTTCAATATGGGAATCGGAATGGTAGCCGCAGTAGCTCCTGAGCAAGTAGAAAGTGTCCTAGACCATATTGCTGATGCAGTAGTGATCGGTTCAATTAATAACAAGACGACGGAACAATCCGTTATATTGAGTATAAAGGAGTCCAGATAAGATGAGACTAGCTTTATTCGCATCAGGAAATGGCTCCAACGTGGAATCAATTATTCAAGCTATAATAGAAGGCAGGATTGATGCATCCGTTGCGTGTGTTTTTTCTGACAATCCACATGCATACGTCATTGAGCGAGCAAAAAAATACGAAATTCCCTATTTTGTCTGTTCTCCGCGTCAGTGTGCAAGTAGAAATAAATGGGAAGAGCTAATTTTATCTTTTCTGGAGGAACAAAAAGTAGATTGGATTATCTTGGCAGGGTTTATGAGGATTATAAGCGAGCCGATATTAAAACGATATCCTCGACGCATTATAAATATTCATCCATCTTTATTGCCTGATTTTCCAGGAAAACAGAGTATAGTAGATGTATTTGAAGCAAAAGTAAAAGAAACGGGTGTTACGGTCCATTACGTGGATCGTGGGATTGATACAGGCCCGATTATCGCTCAAGAAAAGTTATCGATTGAGCGAAATTGGGATTTGCCAACACTCGAAAGAAAGATTCATCAAATAGAGCATCAACTCTATCCAAAAGTGATTCAAGAAGTCATTCAAAAGGAGCGATTCAATTCATGACAGACCGCTATGCATTAATTAGTGTATCCGATAAAACAGATATCGAAAAAGTTGCTGAAGCACTTATTCAGTCAGGCTTAACCTTGTTGAGTACTGGAGGGACCTTAAAGGCATTAGAAGAAGCAAATATCCCTGTTCTAGCAGTTGAAACTGTAACAGAATTTCCAGAAATGATGGATGGTCGAGTAAAGACCTTGCATCCTAAAATTCATGGCGGCTTGTTAGGTGTACGTAAAAATGAAGAGCACAAAAAAGCCATGAGCGATCATGGCATCGTCCCAATAGACGTAGTGGTAGTGAATTTATACCCATTCAAAGAAACCATTCAGCATCCCAATACAAGCTTGCTAGATGCGATTGAAAACATCGATATTGGTGGACCCAGCATGCTGCGAAGCGCTGCTAAAAACTATCAATCGGTTACAGTTGTGACAGATCCAAGAGATTACCCTCTGCTAATTGAACAATTAACAAATAACAATGAAACTACTTTGCAATTTAGACAATATCTTGCAAAAAAGGTTTTCCAGTTAACTGCTTATTACGATTCACTGATTGCAGAGTATTTAACACAACAGTTTGATAACATAGAGGCAGAAAAAAGTAATGATTGGCCGCATATCACACTTACTTATGAACATAGCCAAAGCTTGCGATATGGCGAAAACAGTCATCAAGCTGCTGATTTCTATACAAAGTTAGACGCACCAGAATATTCTTTAGCGAACGCTGTACAGCTTCATGGAAAAGAACTATCCTATAACAATATCAAAGATGCAAATGCAGCTTTACAAATCATTGGCGAGTTCCCTGAACCTTGTGCAGTTGCAGTAAAACATTTAAATCCCTGTGGTGTAGCAATCGGATCAACCATTGAACAAGCATTTAACCATTGTTTCGAAGCAGATCCTATCTCAATTTTTGGCGGCATCGTCGTTCTGAATCGACCGGTAACGCTCGCCCTAGCTGAAAAATTACATGATATTTTTCTTGAAATTGTTATTGCTCCATCATTTGAGGAAGATGCCTTTCAATTGCTTGCTAAGAAGAAAAATATCCGCTTAATGACTGTTCATTTCTCAGAAAAAGATAACCGACCTGAAATGGAGTATGCGTCTGTCTCGGGCGGATTACTGGTACAAAATGTTGATTGTTCTAGTGAATTAACAAATCCTTCAGAATGGGAAACGATGACAGAATTAGTTCCAACTGAGAAAGAAAAACAAGCACTGAGCTTTGGAATGCGCGTATGTAAGCATGTCAAAAGTAACGCCATTGTCATCAGCAATGAGTATCGTACATTAGGTATTGGTTCGGGACAAATGAATCGGGTAGGCGCTGCGAAAATTGCTTTGGAACAAGCAAAAAATGCAACAAAGGACATGAAAGATTCTTTATTGATCATGGCGAGTGATGCTTTCTTCCCGATGGATGATACAGTTAAATTGGCTCATGAATACGGTGTATCTTCTATTATACAACCAGCTGGTTCTTTAAAAGATAAAGATTCTATTGCTGCCTGCAATGAGCTGGGTATGAGCATGGTTAAAACAGGTATTCGTCACTTCAAACATTAATCGTAGGGGGAAGACAGCTTGATCACAACGCAAATTTTAATCATTGGTTCCGGTGGCAGAGAGCATGCTCTTGCGAAACAATACGCCGCTAGCGACCATGTAAGTCATGTATGGGTAGCTCCAGGAAATCCTGCTATGATACAACCAGAGCGGGATTCATCTGCAGCGATTGATTGTGTAGATATTGGAATAGAAGATTTTGAATCATTATGTGCTTTTGTGAAAGAGAACGAGATCCAGATAACTTTTGTAGGACCGGAAATCCCTTTAAACTCAGGAATCGTAGATAAATTTCGTAAAGAAGGATTAAAAATTATTGGTCCAACAAAACAAGCATCCCAATTAGAAGCTTCAAAAGGGTTTGCGAAAGGGATTATGAATCGAGCAGGTGTTCAAACAGCTGCTTATCAATCATTCGATCCTACTCAATTTCAAGAAGCTTCTCGTTATTTATCTGAGCACGCTTTACCAGTTGTTCTAAAAGAAGACGGTTTGGCACAAGGGAAAGGTGTTATAATAGCCACTACACGGGCAGAGGCAGAGCAGGCCTTAGAGAAACTGATGATTGAACAAGAGTCTTCCGTCATCATAGAAGAGTTTCTAACCGGTAAGGAATTCTCTTATTTCTGTCTGGTGAATGAAGAACATATTATTTCTATTGGGACTGCTTGTGATTACAAGAGAGCATTTGATAACGATGAAGGCTTAAACACGGGTGGAATGGGAGCATATGCGCCGGTTGACTGGGTAGATGAAAATCTCATCGACGAAATTCATACCACGATAATTCAGCCAGTCATACAGAAAATGATAGAAGAAAATACTCCTTTTACTGGTGTGCTGTATGCTGGGCTTATGCAGACCGAAAAAGGGCTCTATGTAATCGAATTTAATACACGTTTCGGAGATCCTGAGACACAAATTTTATTGCCTCTCCTTGAAACTGATTTTTATGAATTAACTCATGCTCATTTAGAAAAACAAGATATAAGTGTAAATCATTCTCTCGATTATGGTTTAGGAGTGGTTATCGCGGCAAACGGCTATCCAGAAAGTTACCAGATAGGCATGCCAATCAAATTATTAGATACTTGTCCTGTAGAGTCAATTTGTTTTTCTGGGGTGAAAAGAGAAGATTCTAAACAATTTGTTTCTGATGGCGGTCGCATATTAATGATGACAGCCAAAGGGCGCTCACTCTCTGATTGCCGGGACAGCGTTTATAAAATGATTGAAAAAGTAAGTATTCCCGATACATTTTATCGACGAGATATTGGTTTAACAGAATAAATTAAAAAGCAGGAAAAGGCTGCAAGAAAAAATAGATATATGATCTTATCGAAAAAGATACTATATCTATTTTTTTACGCGAAATATTTGGTAAAATAGATAAAACACTTGGAATGGGGTTGAATCGATTGAAAAATGATATTCAAATAGCACAAGAGAATGAAATGCTGCCAATTGTAAATGTAGCAGAAACATTGGGTCTTGTGGAGGATGATTTGAAGCAATATGGAAAGTACAAGGCAAAGCTGGATTGGAATAAAATTGATTCTTTAAAAAATGAATCAGATGGAAAATTAATTTTAGTTACTGCTATTAGCCCAACGCCAGCTGGTGAAGGAAAATCAACCATGACTGTTGGCTTGGGTGACGCCCTTTCAAAAATTGGTAAAAAAACAATGATTGCTTTAAGAGAACCATCGATGGGACCAACAATGGGTATGAAAGGTGGAGCCGCAGGCGGCGGATATGCACAAGTTCAACCTATGGAAGAAATCAATCTGCATTTTACTGGTGACATGCATGCCATTACGACAACCAATAATGCTCTTGCAGCGTTTATTGATAACCATATTCAACAAGGCAATGAATTAAATATCGATCCCCGTCGAATTACTTGGAAAAGAGTTTTAGATATTAATGACCGCGCATTACGAAATATTGTTATCGGCTTAGGAGGAGCGACAAATGGTGTTCCTCGAGAAGATGGATTCGATATAACGGTAGCGAGTGAAATTATGGCAATCTTATGCTTAGCAACCTCCTTAGAAAACTTGAAGAAACGATTAGGAGATATCGTAATTGGTTATAATATGAACCGCAAGCCGGTAACTGTTCGGGATCTTCAGATGGAAGGAGCACTGACGTTATTATTAAAAGACGCTCTGGAACCTAACTTGGTACAAACTTTGTATCACACTCCAGCATTTGTACATGGTGGTCCTTTTGCCAATATTGCTCATGGATGTAATAGCGTGATAGCTACTAAAACAGCTTTAAAATTAGCAGATTATGTAATAACGGAAGCTGGATTTGGTGCTGACTTAGGAGCAGAGAAATTTTTAGATATTAAAACACCGGTATTAGAAAAAACACCTGACGCTGTTGTGATGGTCGCAACTATTCGTTCGTTGAAAATGCATGGCGGAGCAGAGATGGCTAGTTTGAAAGAGGTGGAGGATGTAGAGGCAGTTAAAGCTGGTTTTGTTAACTTACAAAAACATATTGAAAATATGCAACGTTATGGAATTCCAGTTGTGGTCGGTATTAATCAGTTTGTTCACGATACGCCTGCTGAACTTACTGCTTTACAGAGGTTATGTGATGAAATAAATATTCCTTGTATACTAGCTTCTACTTGGGAGAATGGCCCTGATGGCGGAATAGAACTTGCGGAAGCAGTAGTCGATGCTTGTGAACAAAGCAATCAGTTTCAGCCACTTTATATCGCAGAAGATACCTCGATTCAAGAGAAAATTTCAAAGATTGTGAAAGAAATTTATGGCGGTTCGGACGTTCAATATACGAATAAAGCTCAAAATCAAATGAGACAGTTTGCTCGTAATGGCTGGGGGAATTTTCCTGTATGTATGGCAAAGACGCAATATTCTCTTTCAGATGATCCGAAAAAATTGGCTCGTCCAGAAGGTTTTACTATTACAATTCGGGAATTTGTGCCGAAAATCGGTGCTGGCTTTATCGTTGCATTAACCGGGGATATCCTAACGATGCCAGGCTTGCCTAAGAAACCAGCCGCTTTAAATATGGATGTTTTGGAAGATGGCACAGTTACCGGCTTATTCTAACCACAGCTATGTAGGAACTTATGCTATAATAGCTTAGAATGTAAATGGGAACTGAGGTTATAAGAAATATGAAAGATTTAAAAGCAATCGAAATATCCAAGACTTATGGAGTAAAACAATTATTCAACAACGTTTCTTTCACGATTAGAGAAGGAGAATATGTTGGTTTGATTGGACCTAATGGGAGCGGCAAGAGTTCTTTAATGGAAATTTTGGCAGGAAAAGATGTTGCCGATTCCGGTAGTGTTGATAAGCCAAATGACTTTCGAATTAGCTACCTGTCGCAAGAACCGGAGATGAAGGAAGAACATACGGTTTTTGAAGCAGTTTTTGAAGGAGATGCACCTATTGCACGGGTTGTACGAGACTATGAAAAGGCAGTTTCTTTATTGGCAGAAGATAGTATGAGTGCCCATCATCAAAAAGAATACGCGCGTGCAGAACAGGAAATGAATGCAAAGGATGCTTGGCAAGCTGAAGTTCAATTCAAAACGATTTTGAATAAATTAGGGATCCATGAATTGGATAAAAAAATTGGAGAGCTTTCTGGCGGACAGCGAAAGCGTGTTGGTCTTGCGCAAGTACTGATTCAAGCGCCTAATTTATTATTGTTGGATGAGCCTACTAACCACTTAGATGTTGAAGCAATTATCTGGTTAGAAAAATATTTGTCTCAATATAAAGGTTCTTTATTATTGATTACTCATGATCGTTATTTTCTAGAGCGAGTCACTAATCATATGTTGGAATTAAAAAATGGGAATATTGAAAGTTATTCCGGTAATTATGCTTCTTATTTAGAGCAAAAATCTGAACGCGAAGCGATTCAACAGCGGATGGATGAAAAACAAGCGAAATTATACAAAAATGAATTAGCCTGGATGAGAAAAGGTGCTAAAGCAAGAACGACAAAACAACAAGCTCGCATCCATCGCTTTGAAAATTTGGAACAAGATATAAAACAGAGCTCTGGAGATGAACCGCAGTTAGAGATTGCTTTAGAGGGTTCTCGTTTGGGTAAAAGAGTTTTTAATTTAGAAAATGTTACTCTCGAAATTGGTGGAAAAACAATTTTAGAACATTTTAACCATATCTTTCAATCGACCGATCGAATTGGAATTGTAGGAAAAAATGGCTCCGGCAAAACGACCTTATTAAAAATGCTTGCTGGAGATATACAGCCGAGCTCGGGTAATTTTATTATAGGGGAAACTGTTCGAATCGGTTATTATCGACAAATTATGGAACCTTTTCCAGAAGATAAACGTGTGATTAATTATTTACAAGAAATTGCAGAAGAAGCAAAAAGGAAAGATGGCATCACAGTAAGTGTGACTGAATTACTCGAAACATTTTTGTTTCCCCGTGAAATGCACGGCAGCCTGATTCGAACTCTTTCCGGCGGTGAGAAAAGACGTCTTTATTTATTAAAGATACTAATGAATCAACCGAATGTTCTGCTTTTCGATGAACCAACGAACGATTTGGATATTGATACGTTAACAGTTTTAGAAGATTTTTTAACAACTTTTCAAGGTGCTGTGTTGGTTGTCTCTCATGACCGCTATTTTCTGGATAAAGTTTCTCAGAAGTTACTGGTTTTAGATCATCCAAGTGGGCCAGCATTATATTATGGAAATATGAGTGATTATTTAGAAAGTGACTTATTAAAGAGTGAAGTATCTACATCAGTCAATAAAAAAGTCAGTTCTGAATATGTGCCGAAAGAAAAACAAGAAAAAACGAAGTTAACCTATTCTGAGCAAATTGAATGGAAGTCAATAGAGGAAGATATCATGTTGGTGGAAGAAGAAGTAGAACACCTAAAAAATGAAATGACAGAGCATACAAGTGATTATGCCAAGTTGGCTGAACTACAAGAAGAATTAGAGAAAACAGAAGAAAAACTAACGAATCACTGGAACCGTTATGAGTATTTAAGTCAATTTATTGATGAGTAATCGTGTAATCTTGAGGTGGGTAAAAATGACAAGACAGTATTTAGGTTTAGCACAAAAAATTCTTGATGAAGGCACTACAAAGGAAGATCGCACAGGGACAGGTACAAAAAGTATCTTTGGTTATCAAATGCGCTTCAATCTTCAAGAGGGGTTCCCTTTGTTGACAACGAAAAAAACAGCTTTTGGGTTGATTAAAAGTGAACTACTTTGGTTTTTAAAAGGCGATACAAATATACGCTATCTTTTAGAAAATAATAATCACATATGGGATGAATGGGCTTTTGGCCGATATATCAAATCAGAAGAATATTCCGGCCCTGATATGGCAGATTTTGGACGTCGGTCCCTTGAAGATGACGAATTTAATCTTCTTTATCAGGCAGAGATGGCAGAGTTCCAAAAGAATATTTTGGAAGATGAAGAATTTTCAAAAAAGTACGGAGAATTAGGGAATATTTACGGATCCCAATGGCGTAGCTGGAAAACGAGCCAAGGAGAAACGATCGATCAAATTAAAGACGTTATTGATATGATAAAAAATAATCCTGATTCGAGAAGAATGATTGTTTCTGCATGGAACCCGGAAGATGTTCCGAATATGGCGCTGCCTCCTTGTCATTCTTTATTCCAGTTTTACGTGTCCGATGGAAAATTAAGCTGTCAACTTTATCAAAGAAGCGCAGATGTATTTTTAGGTGTACCTTTTAATATTGCCAGCTACGCACTTCTCACTCATTTAATTGCAAATGAGACTGGGCTGGATGTTGGAGAATTTATCCATACGTTTGGAGATGCTCATCTCTATATGAATCACATGGATCAAGTAAAAGAACAACTAGCTAGAGAGCCCTATAAGCTTCCTGAATTAGTAATAAAACATCCTGAGAAATCTATTTTTGAAATGGAAAAAGAAGATATTGTGGTAAAGGGATATAAGAGTCATCCAAGAATAAAAGCTCCAATAGCTGTGTAGAAAGGGGTCACAATCATGTTTATTTTGATTTGGGCAGAAGATGAAACAGGTGCAATTGGAAAAGGCGGCGGCCTGCCATGGTCATTGCCAAATGATATGAAGTTCTTTAAAGATACTACAACGGAACATACCGTAGTAATGGGAAGAAAAACGTTTGAGAGTATGGGGAAAAGACCTCTGCCAAAACGTAATAATATCATACTTACGAGGCAAGAAGATTATCAAGCCGATCATGTGACGGTTGTTCATGATTTAAAAGAGCTAAAAAAACAGATTCCAAAGCGGGAAAATATCTATGTAATTGGCGGCAGCGAGATTTACCGTTTGTTTTTACCAATTGCAGATGTACTCTGGAGAACGAAAGTTTCTGGTAACTTTGATGGAGATACTTTTTTCCCAGAAGTAAATTGGCAAGAATGGCGATTAGCTGAAGAAAAAGAGGGAATTGTTGATGCGAAGAATCAACACAAACATGTTTTCCAAAAGTTTATTAAAATGAATGACTAGAAGCTCATTGTAAATCAATAAACAATAAAAAACGTAGAAAGCGCTGTGCTCTCTACGTTTTTTTGGTCTTGGGATTCTAGACATATAATAAAATCGCAAAATAATGGAATGCTGCGCCAGCTAACACAAACAAGTGCCAGATTACATGCATGATACCATATTTTTTATTCGCATAAAAAATGGTACCCAAGCTATAACTTAATCCGCCAAGGACAAGTAAAATCAATCCATTTGTTCCTAAGTGATTATACATGGGTCCAATCAAGAAAATTGCTAACCAACCCATTACTAAATAAAGAATAGTCGATATACCGTTAAATTTACCCACGAAAAATATTTTTAAAACTACCCCAACAATTGCAATGGACCAAATTGTGATGAAAAGGACTTTAGAAGGGTTTCCTTCCAGAGCGATTAAACAAAATGGAGTATAAGAACCAGCAATCAATAAATAAATGGCAGCATGGTCAATATAACGGAATATTTTGTAATATTTCGTAAAGCTAAAGCTGTGGTAAAGGGTAGAGGATAGAAATAAAAGAATCATTGAAATACCATAAATTAAATAGGCGGTAAAATGAACGGTATCGTTTGAATCCAATCCTTTCATAATCAGGAAAACGAGTGCGACAATGCTTAACAATGTTCCGATCCCATGGGTTACGGCATTCAATACTTCCATTAAAATACCCTTGGGCTTCTTTGTATCTAGTTCAGTTGTCATCTTGAACCTCCTTCAAATCTAACTATTTCGAGATAAACAAGTCATTCTAATGACAGTATAGCATAATTCATGATAAAATTAGGAAATATAGAGCACAAAGAAATTAAGAAAATGCAAAGGAAGATGGTCTTTGGAAAAACGATCGAGGGAAACACAAATGAAATGGAAGTGGGCTTTTTTTATTTTATTTATTTTCAATATTATCGTTGCCGTTAGTATTTATTTTGCTTTGTTTACACCAAGAAACCCAGTGGTCATGAATGAAGATCAGGCTCCTAGTAACCTTGGTGAGAATGTGAAAGCAATCATAACTTTGGAGAATAAAGATGTAGAAGCTTTATTACAAGAAGCTTTGATTGCAAACGAAACAGACACGATCAGGCAAATCAGAGTGGAAGAATCAATCTTTTTAGATGGAGAATTGAGTATTCTTGGAATGCCTGTATCCTATTCAATTGGAGCAGAACCATTCTTGGTTGAGGGTGGAGAATTGCAATTAAAAGTGAATGAGATCCAGTTAGGAAATCTATCTTTGCCAATTAAACAAACGATGAATATTATGCTGAATCAATTTAGCAACGAGTTACCAATTGAACTTGATACTGAAAATCAATTAATCACCGTTTTTCTTACAAAAATACCATTAGAAAATGTAGAAGAAATAAAATTACTTCAAATCGATAAAGAAGTACAAGAATATACATTTGAGGTAACTATCTCGAAAGAAAATTTGCTACAATAGAAGAAAGGTTTTTGCAAAAAATGTAGAAAGACTAAAAGAGGTGGAAGATTTGGACCAACAATTTTTTCAATTTGCGATGACTTTTCGTGATCCCTATAAAAAAGATGTTTTGACCGATTTTGCAAATCAATTGGAAGATGACTATGGGTTTCCCAGGGACCATTCTAATTACGCAGACTTGGCAGATTATTTAGAATTAAGCGGAGAATACGCTAGTTATATGGATACGTTTGATGAGATGTATCAGTTATTTCAAGAAAGAAAAGAACAAGCAAATAAAATAACGATGAAAAGCGAGGAAAATGAAGCATGAGTGTACATATTTCAGCTAAGCAAGGAGAAATTGCAGAAACAGTTTTATTACCAGGAGACCCTTTACGTGCAAAGTATATTGCGGAGACATACTTGGAAGATGTTGTTCAATATAATGAAGTACGGAATATGTTTGGGTATACAGGAACTTATAAGGGTAAACGAGTTTCTGTTCAAGGAACAGGAATGGGATTACCTTCGATCATGATTTATGCGACAGAGTTAATAACTGAATACGGAGTAAAGAATTTAATTCGTGTTGGATCTGCAGGAGCCATACAAGAAGATGTGCATATTAGGGACATTGTTTTGGCACAAGGAGCTACAACAGACTCGAGCGTTGTTCAAAATATATTTAAGAATCAAGTGAACTTTGCTCCCATTGCTAACTTTGATTTGCTTCATACTGCTTATGGCATTGCAAAGGAAAGAGATCTAACGGTTCACGTTGGAAATGTCCTTTCTTCTGACCGCTTCTATAATGAAGAGCTGGATAAAAAGAAATTAGCAGATTACGGTGTTTTAGCTGTTGAGATGGAAGCGGCTGGTCTTTATATGCTTGGTGCGCAACATAAGGTAAATACATTAGCGATTTTAACAATTAGTGATCATATTTTGACTGGAGAAGAAACAACTTCGGAAGAAAGAGAAAAAACATTTGACGACATGATGTTAGTTGCGCTTGATAGCGTGCTAGAATAATCACTATAATAAAGTATCACTGGAGGTGACCCTTGCAATATGAAAAAAGATAGTCAACAGAAGGATTTTAATAAAACAAAGAAAAGAAGAAGAGGGGTTAAACTTCCTGTTTATTTTATTTCTATGTTCTTAGTTGCATTGATTGCAATCGGAACA
Source organism: Jeotgalibaca ciconiae (assembly GCF_003955755.1). NCBI lineage: Bacteria > Bacillati > Bacillota > Bacilli > Lactobacillales > Carnobacteriaceae > Jeotgalibaca > Jeotgalibaca ciconiae. Next base: position 2,661,752 of record NZ_CP034465.1, read on the forward strand.
ACTTGGTTCTTTTTAGATAATAAAGAATCGGAAGAAAGCCCTTTTTATCCCTTAACAAGTAGTCAAGTAAGTAACATATCGGGTATTCAAGGTTCTAAAAATCTACAAGCAGTTTATGAATTAATCATGGAGAACTATATTGATGAGGTTGACGGTGAAACTCTTGTGTCAGGCGCCCTTCAAGGGATGGTAAATGCCATTGAAGACCCTTATAGTCAGTATTTAAATATTGATGAAAGTGATTCGTTAGATGAAACGATATCAGCATCCTTCGAAGGGATCGGTGCTGAAATCATGAGCTTGAACGACCAGATTGTGATTGTATCTCCTATTAAAGGCTCTCCAGCTGAAGAAGCTGGTTTGCTTCCGAATGATATTGTACTAAGTGCTGATGGAACTTCGTTAAGCGGCATGACTACTACGGAAGCAGTCAGTTTGATTCGTGGAGAAAAAGGAACTCCTGTCCAATTGGAAGTTCAAAGAGGCAGTCAGACATTTACAGTAGATATCATCCGGGACACGATTCCGATTGAGACGGTTGCATATGAAATGGATGAGAATCAATCAGATGTCGGAATTATCAGTGTTTTCAGTTTTGCACGCCCTACTTATGATGAAATTGTAACAGCTGTGACGAATTTAAGAGAAGAAGGAGCAAAGAAATTTGTATTCGACTTCCGACAAAATCCAGGCGGCCTGCTTGATCAAGCGATTAAAATTGCAAACATGTTTGTAGAAGACGGAGAAATACTTGTTCAGACGGAAGAACGAGGTTCAAAAGCGCAACCGATACTAGCGAATGACAAAGAATATGGTTCATTCCAAATTACTGAACCAACAGTGATGTTAATTGATGAAGGAAGCGCAAGTGCTTCAGAAATCCTTGCAGGAGTATTACAAGAAGCAGCAGGAGTTCCATTAGTTGGAACTACTACATTTGGTAAAGGTACTGTACAATCGATTTATCCATTGAGTGAAGATAATGAGTTAAAATTAACTGTGGCAAAATGGTTAACTCCCAATGGTAATTGGATCCATGACAAAGGTATCGCACCAGATTATGAAGTTGAATTACCGGAATATGCCTTTTTAACACTCATTGATTTTACAGCTGACTATGGATTAGGAAAAGTTTCCGAAGCTGTATTAAATGTAGAGAAAATGCTTGGAGCTGTTGGATTTGAAGTGACAGCTGATGGATATTTTGATGAGGAAACGATGACAGCCATTCAAAATTTCCAAATGAGCCAAGAGTTAGAGGTTACAGGAGAATTAAATGAAGAAACTGGGGCAAGATTAGTAGAACGTTTAAGAGAAGTTATTGCTCAAAATGATACTCAAAAAGAAAAAGCAATTGAAGTATTAGGGGACATGAATGAATAGATGGAAATTGAATCTTCAAAATCAAAAAAATTAACCGAACTCGGCAAAGTATTTTTAATGGCGTTAGGAATTGCTCTATTCATTCGTTATTTCTTATTTATTCCTGTTAAAATTGAAGGAAGATCCATGTTTCCTACATTAGAGCCAAATAGCTATATAGTCTATGAACCCTATACAAAATTGGAACGATTTGATATTATTTTGTTTCACGATGAACAAGGAGAAGCCTTTGTAAAAAGAGTCATTGCCTTGCCGGGGGAGTCGCTTAGTTATTTAAACGATCAACTTTATATTAATGGAGAGCATATTGAAGAGTCCTTTCTAGTAAAAGGTAAAAATAATAATCAAGTCAACACGCCAGATTTTACATTAGATTCAATGACAGGCGTTGAAGTTGTGCCAGAAGGAAGTTACTACGTTTTAGGAGATAATCGACCACGCAGTAAGGATAGCAGAATGTTTGGATTTGTTTCTGAAATGGCCGTTGAAGGAAAAGTAAGATTTGTTATTTTTCCTTTTAATGAGATTTCCATTCTTCCTTAGCATTCTTTTTAGAGGAAGTGAGAGAAAAGGAGCTATTAATTATGAATACAGAACAAGAAGAGTCATGGAAAGATAATCAATCGAAAAATAACAAAGCTAGTAATAGTTTTTTTAAAGAACTGTTGAATATATTATTTTCAGTGGTTGTTGCCTATCTTTTATTTCTGCTAATACGTGCGTATTTATTCTTTCCATTTCAAGTAGTCGGACCCTCTATGTACCCAACGCTGCAAGACGGAGACCGCTTAATCCTTAACCGTCTGGGGCAACTGGATCGTTTTGACGTCGTTGTTTTTCCTGCTCCTGACGCAGAAAGTTCTGAAAACAATGAAGAGTATGTCAAACGAATCATTGGTGTACCAGGAGATGAAATTTCTTATCAGGATGATGAGTTGTATATTGACGGTGAAGTAGTAGAGGAAAAATATTTAGAAACATTAAAAGAAGATCAAGAAAACAGTCTGCTTACTCCCGACTTTACCTTATTAGATGTCCCTGGAAGCGAGAGTCTCGTGGTTCCTGAAGGAATGTACCTTGTGTTAGGAGACAATCGTGAAGTATCTAAAGATAGTCGGATGTTTGGGCTTGTTCCAGAAGAAGTGATAGAAGGAACAACAAGTTTGCGAATTTGGCCATTAAACAGAATTGGCTTTCTTGAGAAGAATGAATAAAGAGTGCATTGGGCTGGGAGGACTCCCGGCCCATTGATGTGTTATAAGGAGGTAATAGAGTATGGTTATTCAATGGTTCCCTGGTCATATGGCCAAAGCGAAAAGAGAAGCAATTGAAAACAGAAAAATGGTAGATATCGTTATTGAATTGGTAGATGCTCGTATACCTGAATCAAGTTCGAATCCTTTAATGGATGAGATTGTAGGAAATAAGCCAAGATTAATTATTTTGAATAAAGCTGATTTAGCCGATCGAAACAAGACAGAGAAATGGTTGCAATATTATAATAGGAACACTGAAAATCAAAAAGCTATCGCGATTAATGTATTTAACCAAACAGATATCAATTACACCAAAAAAGTACTGCAGGGAATGATGTCAGACAAAGCAGCAAAGTGGAAAGAGAAAGGCATGAAACCAAGAGCTACTCGTTTAATGGTTTTAGGGATACCAAATGTGGGTAAATCGACCTTCATTAATCAAATGATTAGGAAGAATCGCGCAAAAACAGCAAATAAGCCAGGAGTAACGAAGCAGCAACAATGGCTGAAAATTAGCAATGAATTTGAACTGCTAGATACACCGGGAATTTTATGGCATAAATTTGAAGATCCTCAAACGGGCATTCATTTAGCTTTGACAGGCGCAATAAAGGATACACTTTTTCACAAAGATGACATAGCTTTATACGCATTAAAATTCTTTCTTTCTAATTACCCGGGCAGATTGCAGTCATATTATCATCTAAACGAAGATATTTCAGAAGAAAACTTGCCGGATTTATTAATGGAGTTGACGAAAAAGTTAAATTTTGGAGACGATTATGACCGTGCCAGCGAAAAATTGATCTTTGATATTCGTGATGGAAAACTTGGTACATTTACCTTAGATGAAATACCTCATACTCCTGTAAGTGACGAAAAGGAGTTTAACTGATGGAAAAAAAACCGACGATAAGTGATGTGAAGAAGCAACTTTCAAAGATTAATCAAATAGACGATCCTTTGCTGGAAGAGTTAGCAAACGACACCCGCAAAGGCGTCCAGCTTGCTTTAAAAAAATGGCAAAGTAATTATGATAAACAGCTATTATTGCAGGAACATAAAAAAACGATGCTGATTCCAGAAAGACAACTAAAGGAAGAAGGCTATCGATTTATTGCAGGTGTCGATGAAGTGGGCAGGGGTCCTTTAGCTGGACCCATTGTAGCCGCAGCAGTCATCTTACCAGAAGATATCCCCGCATTGCCGATCAATGATTCAAAAAAATTATCAGCTTCGCTTCGTGAAGAGTTATCCGAGCTAATTTTTGGATGTGCTCAAGTTGGGATTGGAATTGTTGAAAATGATTTAATTGATTCCATTAACATCTATGAAGCAACAAAGGTAGCAATGGAAAAAGCAATCCACGCACTTCCCATTCAGCCAGATGCTCTACTAATCGATGCAATGAAATTAAAGACAACTACTAAGCAGGTATCCTTGATAAAAGGGGATGCTCATTCCTACTCTATTGCAGCTGCCAGCATTGTTGCCAAAGTATATCGAGATACCCTCATGAAAGATTATGCAGAGATTTATCCTCATTATGGATTCGAAAGTAACGCAGGTTACGGTACAAAAATCCACTTAGAAGGCTTAAAAGAATTTGGAACGACTCCCATTCACCGTAAAAGCTTTGAACCGATAAAAACGATGGTGAGAGAAAATCGTTAGTTTTTATTCAGCTGACAAACAAGTGATTGATTAAAATAACAGAAACAACTCCTTTTTCTCTATTTATATAGAGAAGGGAGTTTTTTTATATGGAAAATAAAGAAATAAGAGAGAAATTGATTGGTTTAGCAGTTATGAATATATTTAACTCAAAACAATTGTCTGCAATCGCAAATGAACTGATTACAGATTCGCCTTTATCATTGGAAGAGATTATTTGGTTCAGAAATGTTATAAAAAAGAAGCAAATATTCGGCAATTAAAAGAAAAGATAGCAATTTTCGATAAAGAAAAAAACAGAGAGGATCTGATGAAAAAATATCAAGAAGCAGATATTCATTTTTGCACGATTGTTGATGAGGATTATCCTCTTTCGTTAAAAGAAACTTATTTACCACCAGCTGTTCTATTCTACCAAGGGAACTGGAAGCTTACTAAAAGACGTCGACTCGGAATTGTAGGTAGCCGAAAATCAACGGAATATGGTGAACGCGTTTTAACAAAAATAATGCCACCATTAGTCCAGAGAAATGTAACGACGATTAGCGGATTAGCAGCCGGGATTGACCAACAAGTCCATTCTCAAACGATGCGTCTTGGTGGAGATACCATTGCTGTGATTGGGACTGGAATTGATCAACATTACCCAAAGAATCATATTTATTTGCAACAAAAAATTGGAAGAGAGCAATTGCTGATCAGTGAATATCCCTTAGGAGTGCCACCTGCGAAATATCATTTTCCAATGCGTAATCGTATTATTGCTGGTCTCAGTCATGGTACATTAGTCATTGAAGCACAAGAACGATCAGGAAGTCTCATTACAGCAAATCTTGCTCTTCAAGAAAATCGAGAAGTCTTTGCTGTTCCAGGCAGTATTCTATCTTCTGGAAGTAAAGGAACCAATCAATTAATTCAGGCTGGAGCAAAATTAGTATTAGATGTAGAAGATATTTTTGATGAACTGAGAGAGTTGTGGTTGTTGTGAAGCCTAAATAAAGATAATAGACAGAAAACTTTCCGGATTTTGAAAATATTTTTTCATTTATCGAAAATTAAATTTGACAAATCACTACTTAGTAGCATAAGATGATTTACGATTTTAGTTCGATGGATTTAAATCGAATAAACTAAGAAAGAAAGGGGTTTTCCTTTGGCATATAAATACTTGGTGATTGTAGAATCCCCAACCAAAGCAAAAACAATCGAAAAATATCTTGGACGCAATTATAAGGTGGTTGCAAGCAAAGGGCACCTCCGTGATTTGCCGAAAAGTCGTATGGGCGTTGATACTGAAAATAATTATCAACCTGATTATATTTCCATACGTGGAAAAGGACCAATCATTAAAGAACTAAAAAAATATGCTAAAAGTGCTGAAAAAATCTTTCTTGCATCTGACCCGGATAGAGAAGGGGAAGCAATTGCATGGCATTTGGCATTTTTACTTGGTCTTAATCCAGAAGATAATATCCGTGTAGTTTATAATGAGGTAACAAAAACAGCTGTAAAAGAAGCAATTAAAAATCCACGTCCTATTAATATGGATTTAGTAGATTCTCAACAGGCAAGACGTATTTTAGATCGCTTAGTTGGTTATTCAATCTCTCCTTTATTATGGAAGAAAGTGAAAAAAGGTTTAAGTGCAGGACGTGTCCAATCTGTAGCCTTAAAGTTGATTATTAAACGTGAAGAAGAAATAAATAATTTTAAGCCAGTTGAATCATGGTCGTTAGATGGAACGTTCCAAAAAGATAGAAGTATTTTTGAAGCATCTTTCTATGGAAGAAATAAGAAAAAATTAGTTTTAAATAATGAATCAGAAGCAAATGAAATTTTAGAACAATTAAAAGATAACGAATTTTTAGTCGATGATGTTGTTAAAAAACAACAAAAAAGAAACCCATCAGCCCCTTTTACTACATCCAGTTTGCAGCAAGAGGCAGGAAATAAATTAAATTTTCGTACTCGAAAAACAATGATGGTCGCTCAACAATTGTATGAAGGGATTTCTCTTGGAAGAGAAGGTTCTGTAGGTTTAATTACTTATATGCGTACCGACTCCACACGTATAGCAGAGAGTGCTGTAAATGAGACCCATGAATTTATTGTTGATCAATACGGTAATGAATATGCAAGGAACAAACCACGTAATGATAAAGCAAGTGGCTCTTCACAAGATGCCCATGAGGCAATTCGACCGTCTAGTGTCTTACGTAAACCCGAGGATATTGAACAATACTTGTCAAAAGATCAATTTAAGTTGTATCAGCTCATTTGGTCTCGCTTTGTAGCAAGTCAAATGACTCCAGCTGTTTTTGATACAATGAGAGTGGATTTGACCAATGGAGATATTATTTTCCGTGCAAATGGATCAAAGGAAAAGTTTCCTGGTTATCGTAAGGTTTATGTTGATTCAAAGAAAAAAGATAATATGTTGCCGGATCTTGAAGTTGGCGATAAAGTGTTTTCTAAAGATATTATTCCTAACCAACACTTTACTCAACCGCCAGCACGCTACTCTGAAGCGACGCTTATTCGTGCATTGGAAGAAAATGGCGTGGGAAGACCTTCTACCTATTCACCGACGATCGAAACTATTCAAAGACGTTATTATGTAAAATTAAATGCTAAACGTTTCGAACCAACAGAATTAGGAACCATTGTTCATCATGTCGTCGAAGAGTATTTCCCGGATATCGTCGATGTGTCATTTACAGCGGGTATGGAAGAAGACTTGGACCGAGTAGAAGAAGGACAAATTGAATGGGTAAAAGTGATTGACCAATTTTTCCAACCGTTCAGTGAAGAAGTTGGAAAAGCTGAAGTAGAAATGGAAAAAATAGAAATAAAAGACGAGCCAGCTGGTTTTGATTGTGAATTATGTGGCCATCCTATGGTTATCAAAATTGGTAAATTTGGAAAATTCTATGCATGCAGTAACTTTCCTGAGTGCCGAAATACAAAACCGATTGTTAAAAAAATCAACGTTACTTGTCCGCTTTGCAAAAAAGGCGAAGTAATCGAGAGAAAATCAAAAAAGAAACGTATTTTTTATGGATGTGACCGTTATCCGGAATGTGAATTTGTCTCTTGGGATAAACCGATCGGTAGAGATTGCCCTAAATGCGAGCATTTCCTAGTTCAGAAAAAAGTACGAGGCGGCATGCAAGTAAAGTGTAGTCATTGTGATTATGAAGAAGAAGTACAAAAGTAACTACGGCAAGATTAAATAAACTCTTAAACTTAATAGAGACTAATTGAATTCTCTCCAGCCTTATGATATTTTAAACGTAAGTTGCTGGAGGGGTTTTTTTGAAAACAAATCAAAATTTATTAGAAAGCTTTGTTCACTATTTATCGATTGAACGACGATATTCTGAAGAAACAGTAAAAGCGTATTTGCAAGATTTGAAAAAATTCGAACTTTTTTTAAAAGAAAGCGGGACTGCCTCGTTTGTTGAAGTCCGTCTTTTTGATGTCCGGACCTTTTTGAGTTTTTTAGACGAAGAAGAGCTAAGCCGCAACACTATTTCACGTATTCTATCCAGTCTTCGAGGGTTTTATGGTTATTTATTACGTGAAAAAATGATTACGGAAAATCCTGTCTCAAGCATTACCTTTAAGAATCGTTCCTTACGTTTGCCAAAGTATCTGTATGATGAAGAGCTAGAAAAAATTTTCGAAGCGGCAAAAGGAATCGAGCCTTTGGATTATCGTAATATAGCAATCTTGGAACTGTTGTATGCAACAGGAATCCGAGTTAGCGAATGCCGTAATATCACTTTAGAAGATATTGATTTCACTCTCGGTGTAATTTTGATTATCGGAAAAGGGAATAAAGAACGATATGTTCCTTTTGGACACTTTGCCTTAGAGGCGATGGAGCAATATTTGCAAAAAGGAAGAGAACCGATTATGATGAAATATCATAAAACACACTCGACTTTATTCGTTAATCGTTTAGGGGATCCATTGACGACAAGCGGAATGGAACATATCTTAAACACTATTATGAAAAAAACAGGTATGACCGGAAACTTACATCCACACATGATGCGCCACACATTTGCGACTGATATGTTGAATGGAGGAGCTGATATGCGGACCGTACAGGAGCTGCTAGGCCATTCGAGCTTATCTTCCACGCAAATCTACACCCATGTCACGAAAGACGTCTTACAAAAGAATTATCGAGCGTATCATCCACGAGCCAAAAGGAAAAAATAGCTGTATAATACTATTATTGAGAATTCAGCTTTATTGAATCTGATTATAAAAAGGGGATTTACAGAATGACAACAATATGTGCCGTACAACACAATGGAAAGTCTGCTATGGCTGGCGATGGCCAGGTTACAATGGGAGAACAAGTAATCATGAAAGGTTCTGCTAAAAAAATTCGTCGGATTTATAACGATGAAGTCATTGTCGGCTTCGCTGGCGGTGTAGCAGATGCTTTTACACTTGAAGACAAATTTGAAGAAAAATTAAACCAACATAAAGGAAATTTATTGCGCGCATCCATTGAAGTAGCTAAAATTTGGCGAGGGGACCGTGCATTACAAAAGCTGGAAGCTCTATTAATTGTCATGAATAAAGACGAAATGTACCTTGTTTCAGGGAGCGGGGAAGTAATTGAACCCGATGACGGCATTTTAACGATTGGATCGGGTGGTAATTTTGCTTTGGCAGCTGCTCGCGCGTTGAAACGAAATAGTAATGAATTGACTGCCAAGGAAATGGCGCAACAAAGTTTGCAAATTGCTTCTGAAATTTGCGTTTATACAAATGACAACATTATTGTTGATGAATTTGCGTAAGAAGGGAGAATTCTTTTGAAAACTAAAACAAACTTAACACCGCGTCAGGTGCTGACAGAACTAGACCGTTATATTATTGGACAAAATGATGCGAAAAAATCAGTAGCGGTTGCATTGCGTAATCGGTACCGTCGTATGTTATTAGCTGAAGATATGCAACAAGAGGTAACACCAAAAAATATATTAATGATTGGCCCTACTGGTGTAGGAAAAACAGAAATTGCACGCAGATTGGCGAATCTTGTAAATGCTCCTTTTGTTAAAGTGGAAGCAACGAAATTTACTGAAGTAGGTTATGTTGGTCGAGATGTCGAATCAATGGTTCGTGATTTGGTAGAAAATGCCATTTCATTAGTGGAAGAAGAAAAACGTAGCGATGTATACAGTAAAGCGTATGAAAAAGCGTTGCAACGTATTGCCAAGGCACTGAAACCAGGAATTAAAAAGAAAAAAACAACTGATTCAAATAGCTTCCAAAATATGTTCCAACAATTTGGACTGCCACCATTGAGCGATGAAACAGAAGAAGAAACAGAAGAAGTGACTGCGGAAATCGCAACTGCAAGAACTGAGATCGTTGAACAAATTCGTAAAGGTATCTTAGATAATCGCGATGTAACGATTCAAGTAGAAGAAAAAAGCGGCAGTCCTTTAGGGGCAATGGGTGGAAATGAACAGATGATGATGCTTCAATCCGCTTTGGAGTCAATGACACCAAAGCGGAAAAGTAATCGAACCATGAAAGTAAAAGATGCACTGAAAATTTGTGTGGATGAAGAAACAGATAAAATGATTGATAAAAATGATGTTTCAATGGAAGCTTTAAAATTAGCTGAAGAAAGCGGCATTATCTTTATTGATGAGATTGACAAAATTACATCAAAATCAGACCAAGGCGGACAGGTTTCTAGAGAAGGTGTTCAAAGAGATATCCTTCCAATTGTCGAAGGTTCTCAAGTTGCAACAAAATATGGGAACATAAAAACGGATCATGTTCTTTTTGTTGCATCAGGTGCTTTCCACGTGTCTAAACCAAGTGACTTGATACCAGAATTGCAGGGCCGTTTCCCGATTCGTGTTGAATTAGATGATTTAACAGAAGAGGATTTTGTGCGGATTTTAACGGAACCGAATAACGCTTTATTAAAACAATACAAAGCATTATTGGAAACCGAAGATGTAGTTATTACCTTTACAAAAGAGGCGATTGATCGCATCGCTGCAAATGCAACTAAAATGAATAACGAAACAGATAATATTGGAGCGAGAAGACTTCATACCATTTTAGAAAAACTATTAGAAGATCTTTTATTTGAATCACCAGACATGCCAGGACAACAAATTACGATTACTGCGGATTACGTTGATGAAAAACTAGCACATATTATCGAAGATCAAGATCTAAGACGTTATATACTGTGAGGGAGCATATGGAAGAAATATTAGAAAGGTTACGAACAATTAACCGTTTGCTTCAAAAAGATGGTTTTGTTACAAATAACATTTCAGACGAAGGTCACGATGACTTACCTTTCTTAGAGATGACCGAAAAATTGTCAAAAATTTTAGGAGCTAATGCTTATCTAATTGATGTTGAGGGAAACTTATTAGGATTTAGTGAAGCGATTGACATCAACAATGAACGAGTTAAACAGATGCTGATTGATAAAAAATTCCCTAAAAATTATGCCATTGATCTGAATAAGCTCACTTTTACAACGGCTAACATCGGCATTGAATCAAATATGACCGCTTTTCCTATTGAAACGCGAGATATATTTGTAACAGGTTTGACAACGGTCATCCCTATATTTGCTGCTGGAACTCGTTTAGGTAGTTTGATTTTTGCTCGCTTAAAAGATGCTTTTGATAGTGGTGATTTGATTTTGGCAGAGCACAGTGCTACTGTAATTGGAATGGAAATGCTTCATTTGATGAATGTCAGGACCGAAGAAGCTGCTCGAGCAGAAACAGCTGTTGCCATTGCTCTGCAGTCGCTGTCCTTTAGTGAGACGGAAGCAATTACAGAGATATTTAAAAATATTGATGGATTGGAAACTCGAATCAATGCATCTCAAATCGCGGCGAAGAAAAATATCACTCGATCCATCATTGTAAATGCTTTGAGAAAATTGGAATCCGCACGTATTCTGGAATCAAGATCGTTGGGGATGAAAGGCACCTATATTAAAGTAAGCTCTCCGAGATTATTAAATGAGATAAAGGAAAAATTATCCTAATATATCTATCTCCAAAATAAAAAAGATGCTGGAAAGCATCTTTTTTATTTTGGTCCTTTTGATTTGTTATATCTTAATCCAAACGGGACCATAGTTTCTGTGCCTTCTTTGATCCGTTGAATATTTGCACGGTGGCGATAGATGATATACGAAGTTAAGGAAACAGTTACCACAATCAACCAGACATCACCCATAAAGAAAGAAATGACAATGGCTGTAAGACAAGCAACGATGCTTGCAAAACTAACCATGCTGGAAATGAATAGGTAAATCAAGAAGCAGATAATCGCTAGAGTAAAAAATAAAGGATTATACGCTAGAATAATACCGGCACTGGTAGCAACTGCCTTTCCACCCCGAAAACTTGCAAAGATCGGAAGGGTATGGCCAATAGAAGCGACAACACCTGTTAATAAAGGATGAATCGGTAGACCAAACCAAATCGGCAGTAAGGTAGCGATAGAGCCTTTTAAAATATCCATGATGAGTACAATAATACCCGCTTTTGTGCCTAACACGCGGAACGTATTGGTAGTTCCCATGTTACCACTGCCAAATTCACGAATATCTTTATGGTAAAATAGTTTTCCAATCCACACACCAGAAGGGATGGATCCTAATAAATATGCTGCTATGATGGTAATTAGTGAAATCACTTGGTTCACTCCTATATACGAATTAAAAATAATACGTCATTATTCTACCACTATTCCATGGTTTTTCATACTAAGTTTTTTATAAAACCCTGTTAGAATAGCTTTTGAATGATATAATAATTTGATTTTCCTTTTACAATCACCAATATTTCAAGTATTATAATAGAATGGATGTTCGAATTCCGTAGCTAGAATGAAGGAGTTTAACTATGACACAAGTAAAAAAGAATTTGTACAATGATGAATCAATACAAGTATTAGAAGGACTGGAAGCAGTCCGTAAAAGACCGGGAATGTATATTGGATCTACGGACAGCCGGGGACTACATCACATGGTATATGAAATTGTCGATAATGCAGTAGACGAAGCATTATCAGGATTCGCAGACGAAATAGAAGTCATGATTCATGCAGATCAAAGTATTACTGTAAGAGATAACGGCCGAGGGATGCCCACAGGAATGCATCAATCGGGTATACCAACGATTCAAGTCATCTTTACAGTGTTACATGCCGGAGGTAAATTTGGTCAAGAAGGTGGTTACAAGACCTCTGGAGGACTGCATGGAGTGGGGGCCAGCGTTGTGAATGCATTATCTGAGTATTTAGAAGTGGAAGTTATTCGAGATAAGACGCTGTATAGTCTAACTTTTAAAAATGGTGGAAAACCAACGGGAAAATTAAAAAAGAAAAAAACTACATCTCCCTCAAGCGGATCTGCTATTCATTTTTTACCGGATAGAGAAATATTCGGTACTTCTCAATTATCTTATGACATCTTGGCAGAACGAATGAGAGAATCAGCCTTCCTCTTAAAAGGACTTAAAATTACACTGAAAGATGAACGCTCTGACAAAAGTGATGTTTTCTTTTATGAAAAAGGAATCAGTGAGTTTGTTGCCTACTTAAATGAGGAAAAGGATACGTTGACAGAAATTACCAGTTTTAGTGGAATGGTAGAAGGAATCGAGGTTGAATTCGCTTTTCAATACAATGATGGCTATTCCGAGACGATTCTATCTTTTGTAAATAATGTTCGCACCAAGGATGGGGGTACCCACGAAACAGGTGCGAAAACAGGAATGACAAAGGCCTTTAATGAATATGCACGTAAAATGGGGCTCTTAAAAGAAAAAGACAAAAATTTAGAAGGCAGCGATGTCCGCGAAGGACTAACTGCTGTTCTTAGTTTGCGTATACCTGAGCAAGTTCTTCAATTTGAAGGACAGACCAAAGAAAAACTAGGTACTCCTCAGGCACGTCCCATTGTTGATAATCTTCTCAATGAACGTTTAAATTTTTTCTTAATTGAAAATGGAGAAGTTGCCCAAATGCTTGTCAGGAAATCATTAAAAGCTCGAGAAGCTCGAGATGCTGCAAGAAAAGCGAGAGAACTTTCAAGGAACGGGAAGAAAAGAAAAGGAGAGCTTTTACTCTCTGGTAAATTGACTCCTGCTCAAGGGAAAAATGCGAAAAAGAATGAATTATTCTTGGTCGAAGGAGATTCCGCTGGCGGGTCCGCTAAACAAGGTCGCGATCGGAAATTCCAGGCAATCTTACCGCTTCGTGGAAAGGTAATTAATACAGAGCGCGCAAATATGCAGGACATTTTAAAAAATGAAGAAATTAGTACGATTATTCATACGGTCGGAGCAGGTGTTGGCCCGGACTTCGATGTGGATGACAGTAATTATGATAAAGTCATCATCATGACCGATGCGGATACTGACGGAGCTCATATCCAAACTTTACTATTAACTTTCTTTTATCGTTATATGAAGCCATTATTGGAAGCGGGGAAAGTGTATCTTGCGCAACCGCCCTTATATAAAGTATCAAAAGGAGCTGGAAAAAAAGAGGTAGTGGAGTATGCATGGACAGAAAAAGAATTAGAGAGCAAAATAAAGATTGTTGGTAAGGGTTATATTCTTCAGCGTTATAAAGGGTTGGGTGAAATGAATGCCGACCAGCTATGGGAAACAACGATGAATCCTGATAGCCGCACTCTTATTCGTGTAATCATTGATGATAAAGCACAGGTTGAGCGAAGAGTGACAACTTTGATGGGGAATAAAGTAGAGCCGCGTCGGAAATGGATTGAAGGACATGTTCAATTCACACTGGAAGATGATAAAAGTATTTTGGAAGAAGACAAAACCGAACAGTCAGCAACGGATGGAACGAAACAAGTAAAAAAACAGGTTCGTGAAGAAAAGCAAGAAGCAAGTGGTTCTGGTGTTTCAACAGAGGAGCTTGAGCAAACTGTTTTGGATATTGAAAGTGGTGAATAAGATTGGCAGAGAGACAGGAAATTAAAGAATTAATGATGGAAGACGTGATGAGCGATCGTTTCGGTCGTTATTCAAAATATATTATTCAAGATCGTGCGCTTCCTGATATTCGAGATGGCTTAAAGCCAGTTCAAAGACGGATTTTGTATGCAATGTATGTGAGTGGGAACACTTCTGAAAAGCAATTTCGTAAATCAGCTAAAACGGTTGGGAATGTTATCGGGAATTATCATCCTCATGGCGATTCAAGTGTATACGAAGCAATGGTTCGTTTGAGTCAGGACTGGAAGATGCGTGAACCCCTTATTGAAATGCATGGGAATAACGGAAGTATGGATGGAGATCCTGCTGCAGCTATGCGTTATACGGAAGCACGTCTGGCAAAGATATCGAGTGAATTACTTGGCGACATCGATAAGGAAACGGTTGATTTTATGTTGAATTTTGATGATACCGATGAGGAGCCATTAGTGCTACCAGCGCGTTATCCCAATCTCTTAGTGAATGGGACAACAGGTATCTCAGCAGGATATGCGACCGATATTCCGCCTCATAATTTAGGAGAAATAATTGATGCAACAACCTATTTAATAGAACATCCAAATGCGACTTTAGATCAATTAATGAAATTTGTGAAAGGACCTGATTTTCCGACTGGAGCGATTATACAAGGAATTGACGGACTGAAAACTGCTTATAAAACAGGAAGGGGAAAAGTAGTTGTTCGATCAAAAGCAGTAATCGAATCCCTTCGCGGCGGCAAGCAGCAAATTGTAATCAACGAAATTCCTTTTGAAGTGAATAAAGCACAATTAGTCAAGAAAATGGATGAGATTCGGATTAACCGAAAACTTGAAGGAATCGCAGAAGTTCGTGATGAGACAGACCGTACAGGATTGCAAATTGTCGTTGAACTTAAAAAAGACGTGAATGCAGAAGGTATTTTGAATTACTTATTTAAAAATACTGATTTACAAGTAAATTATAACTTTAACATGGTTGCGATTGATGAAAGAATGCCCAAACAAGTTGGTATATCAGATATATTAAAAGCCTATATCGCTCATCAAAAAGAAGTGATTGTTCGCAGAACCCGCTACAATTTAAAAAAAGCAGAAGTACGATTGCATATCGTAGATGCTTTAATAAAAGTAGTTTCTATTTTAGATGAAGTAATCCAACTTATTCGAAATAGTAATGATAAAAAAGATGCTAAAAACAATTTAATGAAAACTTTTGATTTTTCGGAAGTTCAGGCTGAAGCAATTGTTTCTTTACAACTTTATCGTTTAACCAATACAGATATAGTTGCTCTTCAAAATGAACGTCTGGATTTAAGCGAGTTAGTTGCCTCTTATAATAGTATTTTAAAGAACGAGAAGACATTGTTATTGGTAATGAAAAACGAACTGAATGAAATCAAAAAGAAATATGCTACCCCTCGTCTATCAGTAATTGAAGAAGAAATAGATGAGATAAAAATCGAGACCGAAGTGTTAATTCCAGAAGAAGAAGTTGTCGTTGTCTTAACACGAGAAGGATATTATAAACGTACCAATCTCCGTTCTTTTGCAGCGACCGATTTGACTGATATAGGATTACGAGAAGGCGATCAGCCGTTGCTTATTGAGAAAGCTTCTACTTTGGATGCCATTGCCATCTTTACTAATAGAGGCGATTATATGCATTTCCCCATTTACGAATTACCGGAATTAAAATGGAAGGATATGGGACATCATTTATCTCAGAGTATTCCTTTTGCGAATAATGAAGAAATTCTTGTTGCAAAAATTATCAAACATGAGGAAGAATTGTCTGAGAGCCAATCCGTTATTTTTGTCACCAAAGAGGGCATGATTAAACGGTCGTTATTATCCGAATATCAAACGTTTAGAGGTTACAAAAGGAAAAAAAGTACAGCAATTCGTTTAAAGACGGAAACAGATTTCGTCACCAATATCCATTTTATTGATGCAGCTAAAAAAGAATACGAAGTATTACTTATAACAAATGGTGGCTTTAGTTTACGCTATTTACTAGACGAAATATCTGTAACGGGAATTCGTACAAGCGGTGTTAAGGCGATTAACTTAAAAGTAGATGATTATGTAGTGGGAGCTGCAATATTTGAAATGGATGATGAGAAATATCCAATTTTAATTATGACTCAACGAGGAAATGCCAAGCGATTTAGAACGAGTGAAATTCCAAGATTGGGAAGAGCAAAACGTGGGCTAATGTTAATCAAGGAATTAAAAACAAATCCTCATAGAATTATTTATATGGATGCAGACACCGAAGCAAATACTTTATATCGCATTCGAACCACAAGAGGTCAGACAAAAGAACTATACAGCAAGAATGTCCCATTCAGTGCAAGATATACGAATGGTTCCTCTGTTTTAGTTGAGAAAGATGAAGGAATGATCTATTCGATTAAGAAAATATACTCTCTTTCACAATTAGAAGATTAAAAAACACGAATTAGTACAGAAGCAAACTGTTGTATAATACAGTTTGCTTTTTTGTTTCCATTTTTTCGAAATAAAAGTGAATTAATTTTTAATTCGAGGAAAATTTTAAAAGCTCAAGAAGCTTATTGAATAAAGGATTTTAGGTATTTCTTTAAAATAAATATTTATTTTAAAGAATCTGATTGAAAAGTATTGCACAATCATTTTAACGTGTTATAATGAATTCATAAAGTGTGTTACATAAATCACAATAAGAGTTAAATGGGAGGCTTTATTCATGGAACAATGGCAAGGCTTTAAAGGAAAGACTTGGAAAACAGAAGTTGATGTGCGAGATTTTATCCAACAAAACTATGCACCTTATGAAGGCAGTGCAGAATTTTTGGAAGGTCCTACAGCTACTACAAATGAACTTTGGGCACAAGTAATGGATTTGACAAAACAAGAGCGAGAAGCAGGCGGAGTATTGGATATGGATACAAAAGTTGTATCTACCATCACTTCTCATGGTCCGGGATACTTAGATAAAGACAAAGAAAAAATTGTTGGTTTCCAAACAGAAAAACCTTTTAAACGTTCCTTACAACCATTCGGCGGCATCCGCATGAGTGAACAGTCTGCAGGGTCATATGGTTACGAAATTGACGCTGAAGTATCAAAAATATTCCGCGATTACAGAAAAACACATAATCAAGGGGTTTTTGATGCATATACACCTGAAATGCGTGCAGCTAGATCAAACAAAGTTATCACAGGATTGCCTGATGCATATGGACGTGGAAGAATCATCGGAGATTATCGTCGCGTAGCCTTATACGGTGTAGATTATTTAATGGAACAAAAATTAAAAGATTATGCAGTAATTGGTAACGGAACAATGTCTGAGGATATTATTCGTTTACGTGAAGAAATGAGCGACCAATATCGAGCATTGAAAGAATTGAAAGAACTAGGAAATATTTATGGATTCGATATTTCAAAACCCGCAACTACTGCACAAGAAGCATTCCAATGGTTATACCTGGGCTATCTAGCAGCGGTTAAACAACAAAATGGAGCGGCTATGTCACTTGGGCGTGTATCTACATTCTTGGATATTTATATCGAACGTGATCTTAAAAATGGCACATTAACAGAAGTGGAAGCACAAGAAATTGTTGACCACTTTGTTATGAAACTTCGTTTAGTTAAATTTGCCCGTACGCCAGATTACAACGAATTGTTCTCAGGAGACCCTACTTGGGTAACCGAATCAATTGGGGGCATGGGAGAAGACGGCCGTACATTGGTTACAAAAAACAGTTTCCGTTTCTTACAAACATTAAAGAACATGGGAACAGCACCTGAACCAAACTTGACTGTCTTATGGTCGACAAAATTACCGGAAGCATTCAAGAAGTTCTGTGCACACATTTCTATCGAGACAAGTTCCATCCAGTATGAGAATGATGATGTAATGCGCTTGGAGTGGGGCGATGATTACGGAATTGCTTGTTGTGTATCTGCAATGCGCATTGGTAAACAAATGCAATTCTTTGGAGCTCGTGCAAACTTAGCTAAAACACTATTATATGCAATTAATGGTGGTGTGGATGAAGTTACTAAAAAGCAAGTTGGACCAAAATATCAACCAATTACTTCTGAATACTTGGATTTTGATGAAGTTATGGAAAAATATGATTTAATGAATGAATGGGTAGCAGGTCTATACATTAATACATTGAATGTAATCCACTATATGCACGATAAGTATAGTTACGAAAATCTCGAAATGGCTCTACATGATACGCACGTTATGCGTACAATGGCAACCGGAATTGCTGGTTTCTCTGTAGCAATTGACTCCTTATCAGCAATTAAACACTCAAAAGTAAAAGTAATTCGTGATGAAGATGGTATCGCGGTCGATTTCGAAATTGAAGGAGACTATCCAAAATATGGAAACAACGATGATCGTGCGGATGACATTGGAGTTTGGTTATTAAAAGACTTTATGGGTAAAGTTCAAAAACATAAAACATACCGTGATTCAAAACACACGACTTCCATCCTTACTATTACTTCTAACGTTGTATACGGTAAAAGCACTGGTTCCACACCTGATGGACGTAAAGCACTTGTGCCATTTGCTCCTGGAGCAAATCCATTGCACGGAAGAGATACTCATGGCGCATTAGCGAGTCTTTCTTCAGTAGCAAAAATTCCTTATAAATACTCTTTAGATGGAATTTCAAATACTTTCTCAATCGTTCCAAAGGCATTGGGACGCGAAGGGGAAGTTCAAGAAGAAAACTTAGCAAGTATGCTTGACGGATATGCTCGCAAAGGCGGTCACCACTTAAACGTTAACGTCTTTAACCGCGATACTTTGCTAGATGCTATGGATCATCCAGAAAACTATCCACAGTTAACGATCCGTGTGTCTGGTTATGCAGTTAACTTCATTAAATTAACACGTGAACAACAATTAGACGTTATCAATCGTACAATGCACGAAAGCATGTAAAAAAAGGAAACGGATGAATGATTTATTCATCCGTTTTCCATCAAAGGGAGAGATCCCCTTATCTCTCTTTTTGATGGGAAAGAAAGAGTACAAAGAAGGAGTTATTACAATGACTAGTGCACTTAAAGGGTTTGTACACTCAACTGAAAGCTTTGGATCTGTTGATGGACCTGGTATTCGTTTCATTGTTTTCATGCAAGGTTGTCGAATGCGTTGCGAATTCTGCCACAATCCGGACACCTGGAATATGGGTGGCGGGATAGAAATGACAACGGATGAAGTCCTTGACATGGCGAAGCAATATCAAGAGTTTTGGGGCGAAAAAGGCGGTATTACTATTAGTGGTGGAGAACCATTACTGCAAATAGATTTTATTATTGAGCTTTTTCAAAAAGCAAAGGCAGAAGGAATTAATACAACCATTGATACCTGCGGCCAACCATTTACATATGATGAGCCATTTTTCAATCGATTTGAGGAATTAATGAAAGTTACCGATCTACTGCTCATGGATATTAAACATATTGACAGCCAAAAGCATAAAGAACTGACCATGTGGCGGAACGAAAGTATTATCGACATGACACAATACTTATCGAAAATTGGCAAACCCGTATGGATTAGACATGTCTTGATTCCAGAGAGAACTGATTACGATGAGTATTTAAAAAGATTAGGTGATTATATCGCTACTCTTGATAATGTTCATAAAGTGGAAATTCTTCCCTATCATAAAATGGGTGTTTATAAATATGAAGCCTTAGGAATCCCTTATAAGCTGGAAGGAATAGATCCTCCAACACAAGAAAGAGTAGAAAATGCTCGCAAGCTATTAAGGTGTAATGAGTATAAAGGATATCTACAAGCAAATTAAACTTAAAGGAAAAGGGAGTTAACCGTTGCCCTTTTCCTTTTTTTTGATTATTATGGAAAAAGATAAGAAATGAAAGAGGGACAAAATATAATGGAAAAATTATTAGTATTCGGTCATCAAAATCCAGATACAGATGCAATTACTTCGGCAATCTCGTTTGCTTATTATTTAAACCAAATAGGAGTCGAAGCAGAAGCAGTCGCTTTAGGAGAATTAAGTGATGAGACAGCTTACGCATTGAATCACTTTCATACAGAAGCACCTCGTGTAATTAAAACAGCTTCTAATGAAGTAAAAGCTGTTGCTCTTGTGGATCACAATGAATTCCAACAAAGTGTTTCTGATATTTCAAGCCTTGAAGTACAATACGTGATTGATCATCATCGGATTGATAACTTCCATACTGCAAATCCTGTTTATTACCGTGCAGAGCCAGTGGGATGTACAAATACAGTGATTTATAAGATGTTTAAAGAAAAAGGAATTGAAATTCCTGCAGAATTAGCTGGCTTGATGTTATCTGCCATTATTTCAGATACACTATTATTCAAATCGCCCACTTGTACCGATGAAGATGTAGTAGTAGCAAAAGCACTAGCAAAAATAGCTGATGTTGATCCAAATGAGTATGGTTTAGCTATGTTAAAAGCAGGGACAAATTTAGATGACATATCTAGCGAAGAATTACTTGATTTAGATGCAAAATCTTTCCCAATGGGGAATAAGACGGTACGTGTTGCACAAGTAAATACGGTTGATTTTCAAGATGTATTAAAGCGTCAGGAAGAATTAATTTCTCTTATGACAGCTTCAAATGCTGCTGAAAATTATGATTTGTTTGTTTTATTAGTGACAAATATCATCGACAGTGATTCAACGATTGTTGCAGTTGGAGACGGCGTTTCAAAAGCGGAGGCTGCTTTTGAAGTAAGATTAGAAAACGAAACAGCCTTTTTACCAGGAGTAGTTTCCCGTAAAAAGCAAGTTGTTCCTCAGCTGACAGAGGCTTACGCAAAATAATTCCTGTAAAACCACTATACAATTTGTTTTGTATGGTGGTTTTTAAGTAAAAAACATTTCGAAAATATCTTTCTTTTTTAATATCTCTATTTCGAAGTATGTGATATACTCTTTTTGAGCACAGTTTGTGAGGTGTAAAAACATGAAAATTGGTGTAATATCTGATTTACATATAGATAGTAACCAAAAGAAATTAAAAAGGGGAGACTCCTACGATGTTTTATTAGCGCAACTTTTGTATAACAACGAAGTTGATTTGCTGTTACTAGCAGGAGACATCGCTTCGGATTATCGAGAATCGATTGTTTTTCTTGATAAAATGAAACAACATAATGTGGGTGATTTACTTTTTGTACCAGGAAACCATGATTTTTGGTCTATTAAAAACAAAGAAACGGATACAGAAAAAATTTATCAAATATTTTGTGACAGAGAAGATTCACCGGTAGGAAAACCATTTTTTATAAATGACGATATAGCAGTAGTAGGAAATCCTGGATGGTATGATTATGGATTTGCAAGTGGTAAGTACACGATAGAAGAATTTGAACAAAAAAAATTAAAAGTGGGTGGTTGGAACGATCGGTTATATGTCCATTGGAATGAATCTGATCGAAACGTTGCATCACGAATGTTGGATCAAATTAAAGAAGACTTACAATTAATTGGAAATCGAAATGCGATTTTGATGACCCATGTAGTTACTCATCCGCAATTTACCGTACCTCTGCCACACAGAATTTACGACTATTACAATGCTTTCTTAGGAAGCAAAAGTTACATGACTCTCTATAAGGAATATCCTATTACCCATAGTGTCATGGGGCATGTCCATTTCCGTAAGAGCCTAAAAGAAAATGGTATTCAATACTATTGTAATTGTTTAGGCAGCGGCAGGTACTGGTGGACAGATGATCCACTAACAGAGATGTCTTATACGCTAGAAACGTTTCAAATACCTACAATTTCTTATGATTTGGAGTGAAAGTTATGAAAGCTTTTCGTTTGGAGAACCAAGCATACGTATCGACTGATTCTATAGAGGAAGCAGAATTAGTGTTGTGCGAAGACCCATCACAAGAAGAAATCGACTATTTACACAACCAATATGATATCCCGCTAGATTTTATAACAGATGGGTTAAATCGCTATATGGTTCCACGAAAAGAAAATTATGAGACAGATAATCATGAACTCATTCAGTTATTGCTCTTCCTTTATCCGCTTGTTAAAATCGATGAAGCAGACCGATTGGAATATCAGACATTACCATTATCCATCATTATTCTGAATGGAAAAATGATTATGGTATATCCAAAGGAACTTCCTTTTTTAGAAAGAACGATTAATCAAAATAATCAATCGGAAGAATCTTTATTTCTTTTACAAATTTTATGGCAGCTTACAAATGAATATGTTAAAGCAATTACAAGAATTGATGATGTTATTGAAAACATGGAGCAAAACCTTGTGAATAGTACTAAAAATGAAGCATTTTACAAGATGATTTCAATTAATAAAACACTGGTTTATTTCGAAACAGGGATTACGAAAAATCACGAGATTATCGACCAGGTTTATAAGAAACAACAAGGAGTGACAGAAAAACTGAATAATGAACTTCTGCACGATATCCGTATCTTATCAAACCAGGCAAGAGTAATGAGGAGAGAATCAGATGAAATGATTTCTCATTTAAGTGAAGTCTTTTCTAGCGTAATTTCAAATAATTTGAATAATATTATGAAGTTTCTGACATCTTTAACGATTGTAATGACAATCCCGACCATTATTGGCTCGTATTGGGGAATGAACGTAAGCTTACCATTTGAAAAAAACTTATTTGCATTTGCTTTATTAGTATTTGCTTCTATTATTATTGGGATTCTGACGGTTTTTTGGCTCAAAAAGAAAGATTACTTATAGAAAAATAAAGGTGATAATAAAATGTCGACTAGAAATTGGAAAATTGGCAAAGTAGCTTTAAAAGTACAAGATTTAACTGAAATGAGCGAATTCTATCAAGAGATTATGGGGATGGCGGTATTAACAAAAACTGATTCATCTGTCACTTTAGGAGTAAAAGATTCAAAAGAAGAATTAATTGAATTGATTCAGATTACTCCTGCGGCAGATAAAAAAATGACGGTTGGTTTATACCATCATGCACTATTATTGCCAACAAGAAGTGACTTGGGAGAGTTTTTATATCATTTATTAGTTAAAAAGTATCCATTAGGCGGAGCAAGTGATCATGGATATAGTGAAGCTATTTATTTCAATGACCCAGAAGGAAATGGTATTGAAGTGTATGCAGATAAACCTAAGTCTGAATGGGATGTTCGTGAAGACGGAAGGGTGGAAGGGGTTACAATTCAGATGGATGCTGAAGGCGTTCTGGCTTCCGTTAAAAAAGCCTTCACAGGATTGCCGGTGGGAACGATTATGGGGCATGTGCATTTGACTGTAAATAATTTAGAAGATGCTGGTGTATTTTACACTGAGATTATCGGGCTAGGATTAAAATCGGATTATTTTGGACAAGCAAAGTTCTTTGCGTTTGGCGACTATCATCACCAAGTCGGGACAAATACATGGGCCGGGAAATCATTACCAGCACTAGAAGAAGATCAATTGGGAATAGCATATTATGAGTGGGTTCTTCCTTCTGAAGAGGAATTATCCAGCTTCAGAGCGAAGTTGGATAAGAATCAAATCGCTTATCAAGAAGATGATGGCGTCCTTAAAATGAAAGATTCCAGCGGTATCAAGCTGCATTTGATTAGTGAGTAAGAGCAAAAACATACTAAGATTAGTAGGCAGAAACCTCCGTCGAGGCGCCTATCTAATCTTAGTATGTTTTACATTGAGAATTTTTTTAGAGCCAAGAACCGGAATATTGATGAATTGTATGCGTTTCTTCACCGTCATTAATTTCTTGTGTCCAATAGCTCTTTGGAGAGAAATAGATTCGAGGGAAGATTGTAACGCCCATAACTTCTTGTTTTTCGTTATTTAATTCAAGACCATGTTCTTCAAATATTTCTGTGATACGGATTACATTTGTTTTTTCATCAAGCGTTCCATCTTCATTTTTGAAATGACGATCTTCATAATCATCATAAAGTAATTGGAAAGTTGGATGCTTTGGTTTGGCTGCAATAATGGCAGTGGAAATGGTTGTTTCAACTTCAAATCCCATAAAGGCATCCAATTTTAGTAATTGATCAAGTGGCTTAATAACTTCCATATCAGTATCCATGTAAATGCCACCATATTGTATTAATGCATAAAGACGAGCCACATCGGATACAAAAGCCCATTTTTCTTCTTCATAGGCTTCTTTTACATAGTTCCCCATATTTTCGACATCGAAATTATCTTCATTCCATTCCATTATCTCATAATCAGGACAATACTCTTTCCAGCTTTCCATTACTTTCTGTTCTCTTTCTCCGATAGGGTTACCGCCAAACCAACAGTAATGAATAATCTTCGGTATCATTTACATTTCCTCCTTCGTGTATCATTAATCCAATTGTAACGGATTAACATCTTTTTGACCAATAATGTGTAAAATAAGTAATTCACAGGTTGACATCGCTTCATCAATGTTTTATAGTTACTCAAGAAGAATATCAAAAACAATATGAATTAGAGGACGCGAAAACCATTAGTAGGAAACGAAAGGGGAATTCGCCGAAGTACTGTTAGAGGTGCTGGGTCTATGCTGAACAAGTATAGGACTGTCGAGATAAAATGCCCATTTTATCTTTTGAAGAGCTGTTCATATTGGGGCAAAAGGACGATACCAATCGTGGGCCTTTTGCTCACGGTTTTTTTGTGTTCTTACATACAGAAAAGGGAGTTCGTAAAAATGAAAAAGAGATATGGTTATGCAGCATTATTGCTCGGAACATTCGCGATTTTAGGTGGATGTGCTTCTAACAATTCCAGTGGAGAATCAGACCAAACAGCAGATGATGGTCAGTTTGTTGTTGGATTAGAGGCTGCTTACGCACCCTATAACTGGACACAACTGGATGACAGCAATGGCGGTGTTCCTATTGACGGAACAAATGAATACGCTGGCGGTTATGATGTTGAAATTGCTAAAAAAATTGCGGAAGACCTAGGACAAGAATTAGTAATTGTTAAGACAGAGTGGGACGGCCTGGTTCCTGCATTGCAAGCGAATAAAATCGATGCAATCATTGCAGGGATGTCTCCCACTGAAGAAAGAAAACAAACCATTGATTTCAGTGATCCTTACTTAGAATCTCGATTGGTTATGGTTGTTGCTTCTGGCAGTGAATATGAAAATGCAACGAAACTGGCTGATTTTTCTGGCGCGAAAATTACTGCTCAATTAAACACATTCCACTATGGAGTAATTGATCAAATTGATGGAGTAGAGAAACAGACCGCAATGGATAACTTCTCTGCTATGCGCGTGGCTCTACAATCGGGTGTGATTGATGGTTATGTTTCTGAGTATCCGGAAGCGGTAAGTGCATCCAATGCAAATGCTGATTTTTCTTTCGTCGAATTTGAAGATGGTTTTGAGACAAGTCCAGAAGACACAACGATTGCAATTGGTGTTCGTAAAGATGAACCAAAATTGGATGAATTGAATCAAATTTTAAGTGAAATTTCTGAAGAAGAAAGACAAGAGCTGATGGATGCTGCAATTCTAAACCAACCAGCAGCACAATAAAAGTAGGAGCTGAAAAATCAATTGAGTAATTTATGGAATATCTTTCAAGCAAATGCGCCTTTATTTTTGAATGGTGCGTGGGTGACACTATATATTTCGATGATTGGAACGATTATTGGACTATTAATTGGGTTGATTCTGGGAGTCGTTCGTACGATTCCACAACCCGATAAAAGAAGTTTTAAACGCTATGCTTTAAAAACACTTCATTTCGTAACAACTTGTTATATCGAATTTTTCCGAGGAACACCTATGATTGTTCAGGCCATGGTAATTTATTATGGATCTGCTATTGCATTTGGCTGGGATATGAATCGTATTTTCGCTGCAATCTTTATTGTTTCGATTAATACGGGTGCTTATATCACTGAGATTGTTCGTGGTGGAATTTTATCCATTGACGAAGGACAATATGAAGGTGCTGAAGCAATCGGAATGTCTCATTGGCAAACGATGCGTATTGTCATCATGCCTCAAGTTTGGAGAAATATCCTTCCTGCTACGGGGAACGAATTTGTCATTAACATTAAAGACACTTCCGTGTTAAATGTGATTTCTGTGACAGAATTGTTCTTCCAGACAAAAACAGTTTCCGGTATAAATTTTGATTATTTTGGTCCATTTACAGTTGCTTGTATTCTCTATTTAATTATGACTTTTTCTGTAACGAGAATCCTTCGATTTGTAGAGAAGAAGCTTGACGGCCCGCAACACTACGATCTTGTTGGCGGAAATCAAAATCAAATTGTTACATTAGATAAAGAGGTGCAAAAATGACTTCTGTAATGAAAGTTGAAGGATTAAGTAAAAAATTCGGTGAGCGCGAAGTTCTAAAAAATATCAACTTTGAAGTAGAAGAAGGTAAAGTTATTTGTTTAATTGGTGCGTCTGGTTCAGGTAAATCTACCTTACTGCGTTGCCTAAATTTATTAGAAAAGCCGACAACCGGTGATGTTCTCTATCGTAACGAAAGCATTTTATCAGAATCTTTGAATTTGTTTAAATATCGTTCCAAGGTTGGAATGGTTTTTCAACATTTCAACTTATTTAATAATTTAAACGTACTCGAAAACTGTGTAACAGGACAAGTGACTGTCTTGAAAGCAAGCAAAGAAGAAGCCGAAAAAAGAGCTCTTCGCTTCTTAGAGGAAGTAGGAATGGCGCAATTTATTCATGCTCGTCCAAGCCAGCTGTCAGGCGGTCAGAAGCAACGTGTAGCGATTGCCCGCGCTTTGGCGATGGAGCCGGATTTATTACTGTTTGACGAACCAACTTCAGCGCTTGACCCGCAAACGGTTGGTGAGGTACTGCGTGTAATGAAACAATTAGCAGACAAGGGATTAACCATGGTTGTAGTTACGCATGAGATGCAATTCGCTCGTGAAGTAGCCGATCAAGTTGTATTTATGGATCAAGGGGTAATCGCAGAAGAAGGAACGCCTGAAGAAATATTTAACAATCCAAAAGAAGCACGTACAAAAGAATTTTTAAGTAGAATTCTCGATTCGCCGTTTTAAGGTAGGTGAGAATAAGCATATGGATAAAAAATTAATAGGGATTTTACTAGCGGCCTTCGGAGGAAGTATGTGGGGAGTGTCAGGCATACTTGCCCAAATACTATTCAACCAGTATCAAGCATCCTCCGAATGGTTGGTTAGTATCCGATTACTTTTTTCTGGAATGTTATTGTTATTCTACAATGGTGTTATTAAGAGAGAAGCTATCTTTTCAATCTTAAGGAACAGGAAGGATTTTGTTAGCTTGTTGCTTTTTTCTATTTTTGGAATGGTAGGCGTACAGTACTTGTTTTTTAAAGCAATTGAAGGAAGTAGCGCATCGTTAGCGACAATTTTACAATTTACTGCGCCAATTTTTGTTTACTTCTACTTATTATTTAAAAAAGAGAAGCAACTTAACTTTATAGAGTTATCGCTAGTCTTTTTAACTTTTTTCGGTGTGTTACTTATTGTTAGCAATGGAAACTTTACTCAAATGAACGTTTCTCTTTTTGGTTTTTCATTAGGGATTGGGTCTGCACTTGCTGTTGCGTTTTATAGTATCCAACCAAGGCGTTTATTAGCTAAATACGGCTCTCCTTTGATCGTAGGCTGGGGAATGCTGATTGGAGGGATTTTCTTCCAATTCATTCATCCATTTTGGATACCAGGTTTTGCAATGACTAAAAACAGTATTTTTTTATTAGGAATCATTATTGTTTTTGGGACTGCTTTGGCTTTTATTTCTTACTTAGCAAGTCTCCATTATATTGAAGCTTCTCTAGCAAGTATTATGACTGCTTTAGAGCCACTTTTAGCGGCAGTGTTATCGATCTTTGTTTTTCAACAACAATTTGGTATTTTTGAAATAACAGGAATTATTATTGTGCTGGTGGCTGTGTTAATTTTAGCCAATGACCGGAAAATAACTCTAAAACAAAAAAAGTCAGTCCATCAAAAGTGATGGTACTGACTTCTTTTTTTACCTTGGGTTAATACCAAGTGAAATTCTTCCAAAGCGACTAATGCGAGTCATTTTC
This sequence comes from Jeotgalibaca ciconiae, assembly GCF_003955755.1. Classification (NCBI taxonomy): domain Bacteria; kingdom Bacillati; phylum Bacillota; class Bacilli; order Lactobacillales; family Carnobacteriaceae; genus Jeotgalibaca; species Jeotgalibaca ciconiae. The sequence continues at coordinate 2,690,202 of NZ_CP034465.1, forward strand.
CATGCAGGAGTCCATACAATTTTAACCGATACCTGTTTAATTTCTTCAATATTCATTAATGCTTGCTTGATTTCGCCTGGCACGGTTTCAATACATTCGCATCCAATGCCAGTAAAGGTAGTAACAATCTCACAGTGACCTTCCTCATCTAGATTAATTTCATAAATTAAACCAAGATTATAAATATCCAACCCGATTTCAGGATCATAGATGGTTTGAAGTTTTTCGATTATTTGGTCACTGATAGGCGCTGCTTGGTCATTTATTTTGATATTATCTTGCATTCTATCGATTCCTTTCAACGTTGAAAATATATGCTTTGTTCATTTTTTCATGAAAAGCCTATTTTGGCAAGTAAATTATTTAATCTTTTTTTCATGTTCTCTCTGGAAGAATTTTATATTTCTGTTAGAATGTAATTAAAATAGCATGAAAATACTACTAAAATAATGAATGCCGTTTTGAAAGGAGCGTTTCGAAGTGACTAATGATCAACCAAAGAAAGATATCAGAATTAGAAGTAATGTTTACGACAGCATGGTTAAATCACCAAACCGCGCTATGTTACGAGCAACCGGAATGGGAGACGAGGAGTTTAGACAACCGATTGTAGGAGTTATTAGCACTTGGGCGGAAAATACTCCTTGTAATATCCACTTACATGATCTAGGGAAAATTGCGAAGAAAGGAATTACTACTGCAGGAGGCTGGCCTGTTCAATTTGGCACGATTACTGTTGCAGATGGAATTGCAATGGGTACACCTGGCATGCGTTATTCACTGCCTTCTCGTGATATTATCGCTGATTCAGTAGAAGCGGCAGTGGGAGGACACAATTGTGATGCTTTTGTTGCAATTGGCGGTTGTGACAAAAACATGCCGGGATGTATGATTGCTATTGCGAATACAGAAATCCCTTCTATTTTCGTATACGGTGGAACCATCGCACCTGGAAAATTGGATGGAAAAGATATTGATCTCGTTTCCGTTTTTGAGGCAATTGGAAAATGGAATCACAATGATATGTCAGAAGAAGAAGTACGTAGAATTGAATGCAACGCTTGCCCGGGTCCAGGGGGCTGTGGCGGTATGTATACCGCTAATACAATGGCTTCGGCAATCGAAGCGATGGGAATGAGCTTACCAGGCTCTTCTTCACACCCGGCAACTACAGAAGCGAAATTACGTGATGTGGAAGAAGCAGGAGAAGCTGTTTTAAACTTATTGGAAAAGGGAATTTATCCAAAAGACATCATGACCCGAAAAGCATTTGAAAATGCTATCACGGTTGTAATGGCTTTGGGTGGTTCTACTAATGCCATCCTGCATTTAATGGCAATGGCTCATGCAGCGAACGTCGAACTAACGTTGGATGATTTTAATGATTTCCAGAAGAAAGTACCGCATTTGGCCGACTTAAAGCCAAGTGGACAATATGTTTTTCAAGATTTGTATGAGGTCGGTGGTGTACCGGCAGTAATGAAGTATCTCTATGAAAATGGTTATATCCATGGAGATTGTTTAACTGTTACTGGAAAAACAATTGCAGAAAACTTAGCGGAAGTAGCTTCATTGAAAGAAGGGCAACAAGTTATTATGCCATTGGAAAATCCAAAACGGAAAGATGGCCCATTAATCGTTCTTCATGGTAACTTAGCTCCAGAGGGTGCAGTAGCAAAAGTATCAGGAGTAAAAGTTCGTCGTCACGAAGGACCTGCAAAAGTGTTCAATACAGAAGAAGAAGCAATCAATGCTGTATTAGCAGATGAGATTGTAGATGGAGATGTCGTTGTTGTACGGTACGTAGGTCCAAAAGGCGGCCCCGGGATGCCAGAAATGTTGTCCCTATCCAGTATGATTGTAGGAAAAGGACAAGGCGAAACCGTCGCATTGATTACAGATGGTCGTTTCTCAGGCGGTACTTACGGTCTTGTTGTAGGACATATTGCTCCAGAAGCACAAGTCGGAGGACCAATCTCCTTATTAGAAACAGGAGATACAGTTGTCATCGACCAAGATACAAAAGAACTTACGATGAACGTATCAGATGAAGAACTAACAAACCGTCGCGAGAAAGTTGTTATTCCGCCCCTGCATACGCGAGGAGTCCTTGGAAAATACGCTCATATTGTATCGAGCTCTTCGAAAGGCGCGATCACAGATTTCTGGAAAAAAGATGAACAATAACCCATAGAGTGACTTTTTTAAATAAATAAGCAAAAATACATTGACACTTGGGAACAATTGCATTATCATTATATTCACATTAGAAGAAAATTAGATTAAGGGAGCGGTTTTCATGCAGAAATTTAATATGCCAACTCAAAATTTATTAATTAGCGTCATTAGATAGTGTTTGTATCTACTCATTTTAGATACAAACACGTGGAACGAAAGTTTGTATCTATGAGGTGCTAATTAGTTTTTGACGCCTGTATAGATGATAAAATCTAATCAGGTGAGCTTCCTTTTCTAAGTGAACATTTTTAAAGGCCTAATTAGATTTTATAATGAATCTAATTAGGCTTTTTTCTATATTGATTTACTAAGTTTTCAGAACTTTTTCAGAAAACACTTGAAATGATAGTATTTAAAGTTATAATACAATCATTAAAATAAAATGAATAAATGATTAAAAAGTAATAACCAAAGATGTGAAACAAGGAGGCTGGAACATGAGTACAGAAGAAATGCCCAAAATAGAACGACAGCGAAATGGAGCAGATTTATTTGTCCAATCACTTATTGAAGCGGATGTAGAAGTCGTTTTTGGATACCCGGGTGGAGCCGTATTACCAATCTACGATGCTTTGTACCGTGCAAAACCAAACTTCAAGCATATTATGTGCCGTCACGAACAAGGTTTGATTCATGGAGCAGAAGGATACGCACGTGTGACAGGGAAACCCGGAGTGGTTATTGCAACATCTGGTCCAGGAGGAACGAATTTAATTACCGGGATTGCGGATGCAATGATTGACTCACTACCCATTGTTGTTTTTACAGGACAGGTATCCTCAGCTTTTATTGGATCAGATGCTTTCCAAGAAGCAGATATTATTGGATTGACTACTCCAATTACAAAGCATAATTATCAAGTGCAGGACGTAAATGACTTGCCAAGAATTATTAAGGAAGCTTTCCATATTGCAACAACAGGCCGAAAAGGACCTGTAGTAATCGATTTACCAAAAAACATTGCAGAAGAATTTCTTGAAAAAGATAGCTTTGAAACAGATTTTTATTTACCTGGCTATCAACCAACTATTTATCCAAACCAGTTGCAAATTCAAAGGTTGCTAAAGGAATTACAAATTTCCAAACGACCGTTGTTGCTTGCTGGAGCAGGAGTAAAGTTTGCGGATGCAAGTAAAGAATTGATTGCTTTTGCAGAGAAGTATCAGCTACCAGTTGTAACAACTTTGCAAGGATTAGGCGCATTTCCTGAAACACATAAACAAGCTTTAGGGATGGGCGGCATGCACGGCAGCTATGCAGCGAATAAAGCGATTCAAGCTTGTGACTTTTTAATTAATATCGGCTCACGTTTTGATGACCGTCTTACTGGCAACCTAGCGAAGTTTGCTCCAAATGCTGTGATTGCTCACATTGACGTAGATTCAGCAGAAATTGGCAAGAATATTGAAACCAAGTACCCGATTGTTTCCGATGCAAAAGAAGCTCTTTTGAAACTTTTGGATGGTGAAATGGAACAAACGGATATCAGTGAATGGGTTGAATTGACCCAATCGAATAAGAATAATTTCCCATTCTGGTACCAACGCAAAGAAGACTCCGTGTCTCCACAATGGTTGATTGAAGAAATTTATTACGCAACCAAGGGAGAAGCCGTTGTTGTAACGGATGTAGGACAGCATCAAATGTGGGCCGGTCAATTTTATAAATACGATCAACCGCATAATTTTGTTACATCCGGAGGGTTAGGTACGATGGGATTTGGACTTCCTGCTGCATTGGGAGCTCAGATTGGTCGGCCAAACGAAACAGTCGTGGCTATCCTCGGCGATGGTGGTATCCAAATGACCAGTCAAGAGCTGGCAACCATCAAAGATTACAACTTACCTGTAAAAATCGTAGTAATCAATAACGAATCACTCGGTATGGTTCGCCAGTGGCAAGAGATTATCTATGAAGAACGGTACTCCGAATCTCTGCTAACAGAAGGAAGAAACCCAGATTTTGTAAAATTAGCAGAAAGCTACGGTGTAAAAGGTCTTCGAGTGTCTGATGAATCAAAAGTAAAAGAAATTTTGAAGGAAGCTTTTGACTTCGATGGTCCTGTGCTGATCGATGCCCGTGTAACACATAAAGAAAAAGTATTTCCAATGGTACCTGCAGGAAAAGGAAACGATGAAATGATAGGAGTGAAACCTCCATGCGAAGAATAATAACCGCAACCGTTAAGGATTCTAGTGGTGTTTTGAATCGGGTGACCGGACTCCTCTCTAAGCGAGGATTCAATATTAATAGTATTACCGTTGGTGGGACAGAAACAGCGGGTATCTCAAAGATGACCTTTGAAGTGAACATCACCTCTCCCAGCCAATCTGAACAGGTAATCAAACAATTGAATAAACAGATTGATGTTATTAAAGTAATGGACATTACTGATCAGCAGATTGTTGCTCGGGAACTGGCTCTTATAAAAGTCACGACAACACCTACAACCAGACACGAAATATACGGAGTGATTAATCCATTCCGCGCACGTGTACTCGATGTTGCCAAAGATTCTCTTACCATAGAAGTAACAGGTAAGACCGATAAAGTAGATGCAATTATTGATCTCTTATCGAGTTATGGAATTAAAGAATTAGCAAGAACAGGCATCACTGCCTTCCCGCGTGGGAAAAATAAATAACTGTTAGCAAGATATATTAAACATATAGACAATAGGAAAAGGGGAATATACATTATGGCAAAAGTATTTTACGACAAAGATGTTAATCAATCACTACTAGAAGGAAAGACCGTTGCAATCATCGGCTATGGATCTCAAGGTCATGCTCACGCACAAAACCTACGAGACAGTGGTCATAAAGTGGTAGTGGGCCTTCGCGCAGGAAAGTCATTCGATCGTGCGAAAGAAGATGGATTTGATGTAAAATCAGTTGCTGAAGCTACAAAAGAAGCAGATTTAGTAATGATCTTGCTACCTGATGAAAATCAAAAAGCAGTTTACGAAGCAGAAATCAGAGATAATTTAGAAGCTGGAAATGCACTTGTGTTTGCTCATGGGTTCAACATCCATTATGGACAAATTGTTCCTCCAGCAGATGTTGATGTATTCTTAGTTGCTCCAAAAGGACCTGGACATCTTGTTCGCCGTACTTATGAAGAAGGAGCAGGAGTTCCATCATTGGTAGGGGTATACCAAGATGCTAGTGGAAATGCGAAAGAAATCGGAATGGCTTATGCAGGTGGCATTGGCGGAGGCCGTGCAGGTATTTTGGAAACAACTTTCCGTGAAGAAACAGAAACGGACCTATTCGGTGAACAAGCTGTTCTTTGTGGAGGAGTATCTGGACTGATCAAAGCTGGTTTTGAAGTGTTGACGGAAGCGGGTTATGCACCAGAAAGCGCGTATTTTGAAGTATTACATGAAATGAAGCTAATCGTAGACTTGATTTATGAAGGTGGATTAGAAAATATGCGTTATTCTATTTCTGATACAGCAGAATGGGGAGACTATGTAACTGCTCCGCGTATCATTACATCCGAAACAAAAGATAATATGCGTGCGGTATTGAAAGATATTCAAACCGGTGAATTTGCAAAAGATTGGATTCTAGAAAATCAAGCTGGACGACCTAAATTCAATGCAATCAAACGTAATGAGTTGGAACATCCAATTACTGCAGTTGGTAACGAGCTGCGCGGATTGATGCCATTTATTGGAGATTCATTAGTAGATTAATTCTTACTTGGCAGAAGCTACAGCTAAGAAAGGAATCAAAATGGATAAACTAATTTCGTTAGAGCAAGTATCTTGGACCAGACAAGGACAAGAGATACTCAAAAACATCAATTGGGAAGTGAATCAAGGCGAGCATTGGGCGGTACTTGGTTTGAACGGTTCTGGTAAAACGTCCATTCTAAATATTGTGACGGGTTACCATTTCCCAACTTCTGGTAATGTCAAGGTGCTTGATACAACCTTTGGAGAAGCAAGCATTCCAAAAATGCGTGAACGAATCGGTTTTATGAGCAGTTCATTAGAGAAATTTGGTGCTACTTTTAATAAGCAGCCGGTTAAGAATATTGTATTGAGCGGGAAATTTTCTTCTGTTGGGGTTTATAGTAATCAGGAAATTTTACCAGAAGACCATGAGCGAGCGGATGAGATATTGAGGAACTTGCGAATCGAGTACTTGAGAGAAAAGACCTACCGATATTTATCTCAGGGAGAAAAACGTCGGGTATTGATTGGAAGAGCCTTGATGAATCAGCCAGATTTATTAATCATGGACGAACCCTGTTCAGGACTCGACATTTTATCTCGTGAAGAAGTATTGGATATCATGGATGCTATTACGGTTAACCATTGTCATTTAGTATACGTGACCCATTATATTGAAGAAATAACAGAAGCGATTACACATGTACTGCTTGTGAAAGACGGAAGTATTGTTGCACAAGGAGAAAAAGAGAAAATTTTAACGGATGATCGATTAAGTGAGACATACAAGATTCCTGTCAGCGTTCGCTGGGAAGAGAAACGACCATGGATTACTATTAATCGAAAAAAATAGAAGTGAGGAAATTAAAATGAAAAAGCAACTCTTAACAACAACTCAAACAGTAAATATTATTAGCATAATTAGATAGTGTTTGTGTCTGAACGTTAGATACAAACACGTTAAAACGAAAGTTTGTATCTATGAGGTGCTAATCATTGTTATGCCCAAGTAGATGCTGAAATCTAATTGGGTATGCTCGCTTATTTTGTGAACAGCTAAAAAGGCCTATTTAGATTTTGTACAGAATCTAAATAGGTCTTTTTTATAAAGTAAGGTTTTATGATAGAGTAGGATATTAGGAGTTCAGCCATCAATGTCTAGCTCCCAAGTCCTGGCCTACTGAAAAAAAGATAAATTTGCCCCATTGCGCGCTTCGCTGCTCGCTAACGCATATCATTCGACTAACCCGCTGAAGCGTGAAGTCTCCTGACAATTCAGGGTCAAATTTCCTATTTTTTCATAGGCCAAGGCGGACTTGTTCGCTTTTCTAATATTTTTGAAAAAAAGGAGAAGTCATCATATGGAAAATCAATTAACATTAGAGATGGTTCAAGATGCATGGGATTATCTAAAAAAAGAATATGTCACCCATAACACACCGATGGTTACTTCATCTATGACTGATGATCGAGTCGATCGACACGTGTACTTTAAGATGGAAAATCAACAAAAGACAGGATCGTTCAAGCTAAGAGGCGCCAGCTATAAAATTCATATGTTGTCCCAAGAAGAGTTGGATCGAGGAGTAATCAGTTCAAGTGCTGGAAACCATGCTCAAGGCGTTGCAATGGCAGCTTACCGTTTGGGCGTGCGAGCATCTATCTTTATGCCAAAAACGACTCCAGAAGCCAAAATTAACGCTGCAACGGGATATGGCGCTGAAGTTGTGTTAGTAGGAGATAGTTACCAAGAAGCAGGAGACGCTGCTCAAAAATACTATGAAGAGAATGATGTTACTTATGTGCATCCATACGATGATTATTACATCATGGCTGGCCAAGGAACAATCGCCTTAGAAATGTTAGAACAAGAGCCCGATCTAGATATCATTATTTGCCCTGTTGGAGGCGGCGGTTTAATCAGTGGCGTATCACTGGCAGCTAAATCCATTAAACCAGATATTAAAGTGATTGGAGTAGAAGCTGCAGAAGCTGCGTCCATGCATCATGCTTTCAAAACAGGAGAAATTAAACGGCTAGAAACGGTTGATACAATCGCAGAAGGGATTGCGGTTAAAGAACCAGGAGAAAAGACCTATGCAGTCGTCAAGGAATACGTGGATGATATTGTTACCGTGACAGAAGAAGAGATTGCCGATGCTATTTTATGGATGCTGGAACGGAACAAAACATTAGTGGAAGGCGCAGGAGCTGCTTCATTAGCAGCCTTATTAGCACATAATGATACATTGCCAAAAGGAGCAAAAGTTGGTTTAATTGTATCAGGTGGTAACATCGACTTAGGTTCCATGCCAATGATTCAAGGGGTTGCTCGTGGATTGAAGAAGGCTGTTCAAGTAAAGAGTCGTTCAAGTGAAGCATAAAAAATTTATAAGAGGAGTTTTGTAAGATGTATAAATTAGAAGCAAAAGATGCACCGGATGCATTAGGTCCATACTCACAAGCAATTGTTACAGGAGACCTCGTATTTTTATCGGGACAATTGGGAATGAATAAAGAAAAAGGCGCATTGGAAGAGGGCGTGGAAGCTCAAACAAAACAAGCATTTAAAAATATTGGTGCAGTTTTGGCAGAGGAAAAGCTAACGTTGGATAATGTTGTGAAAGTCACTGTATTATTAAGTGATATTAATGATTTTGCGAAAGTAAACGAAGTATATGCCACACAGTTCAATGAACCTTATCCAGCAAGAAGCGCCTTTGCGGTTAAAGATATTCCTGCAGGTGGACTTGTGGAGATTGAAGTCATTGCGAGTAAATCGAAATAAGAATCATTAAAAAAACTCAAATTTAACAAAACCAGCGTTTTATTCAGTTATAAAACGCTGGTTTTTATTCAGTTTCTTCTACTTTTAATCATTCTTATACATGTGACAAGAGTAAGTAGTAGAATACAAATGATTATCACATAGATATACGGTAATGAATTCATATAGTAATCTTTGTTTACGTTTTCCGGCAGACGTGAATCGTTATCAATTTTGATCATTTTGAAGAAACTAAATGACAGCAGTAAAATAGATGCAATATTTAAAACTTCTAACTTTTTCATGCCAACATCTCCTTTTATTCTCACTATACCATATAAAAATTAAGTATTTATGAAGCAATGAACTTAAGACGATTCTTTGTTAAATGAGGATGGGGACCTGGAAATATCGGCTCTATGATTCTTGATATGGGGGCCTCAGACTGAATAGTTAAATTCTCCATTTGCCTTGATAAACAGTTCTCACCTCCTTGGAACAGATGGCTCTACTTTAAAAACAACTTCCCAGAAAAATTAGGAAGTTGTTTTATCAAGATCGATTCGTTGTTCTGCTAATTCAATAATATTAGGGTCATGTGAAGCAGCAATAACTTTTTTTCTGAATAATTAAGCCTATTGGTTACCCTTCCAATATATTACAATTAGGGTTATAGTACTTCAATTATAGCACACGATAGGAGGGCATCTTCATGAAAAAAACGGTAGTGGTTTTATTACTGATACTCCTTTTTTCGGGTTTCCGATATACAAAAAATGAGCCAAACAAATTAGAGTTATCACGTTCAGATGAAAAAGAAATCGAAGAATATATCAATACATTAAACAATCCTGGAATGGGCGGTGAGATGAATAGTGCTTTTGAGTTGTTAGGAAAAAACGATGAAAAGGGAGAGCTCTATCTTTGGATTGCAAGCCAAGAGTACTTCAGAAAAGATGAAGATCAGCCGCTAGAATCCACTTCAGGAGTAAGCATGCCTCTGTTGCTAAAAGTTATAAAAGAAGAAGCCTTGGTAATAAAAGGACATAAAGCACCTAGAGAAGGTATCTTTTATAATAAGGACGTAAAAAGAATGTTTCCGAAAGATGTGAGAGAGAAAATGAGCATTTATGATAGCGAAAACCTCTTTAAAGAATTGGATGAAAGAGCAGCAGAAGAGCAGATTGAGTAATTGTTTTACAGGAGAGTACTATTGACGAAATAAATGATCGGAAGCCAGAACATCAATTTACGGTTGATGTTCTGGCTTTCTATATTTTTAATGGATATACTCATCGCATTTTGGATTTCTCGGGGAGCAAATATTTCGACCAAAGAAAATAAGGGCATGATGTGCTTGATTCCAAAGTTCTTTTGGAAGAATATCTGTGACAATTTTTTCAATTTGAAGTGGTGTTGCATTTTGAGGTACAATGTCATGATGTTTACATACTCGTGATACATGAGTATCCACTGGGAATGCCGGGATATCAAATCCAACGCTTAGTATCACATTGGCAGTCTTACGTCCAACGCCAGCTAATGACTCCAAATCTTTCCGGTTGTTTGGAACTTCTCCATTAAAATTTGCAATCAGTTGATTACTACATTGATAGATATGTTTGGCTTTGTTACGGTATAAGCCGATGGACCGGATATAAGGTTCGATCTCCTCTGGTGAAGACGCAGCAAATGCTTCCGGATTCGGGAAGCGTTCGAACAGAGCACCTGTAACCTTGTTTACAGCAAGGTCTGTAGTCTGAGCGCTGAGCATGACCGCGATCATTAATTCAAAGTTATTTGTATATTTTAATATCGTTTTCGCATCAGGATATAATGCAATGATTTGTTCGAGAATATCCCGAGCTCTTTTTTTAGATAGCATGTTTGAATCACCTTAGTTAAAATTATAGTAGAACTAATTCGATTATAACATGAGGAACTTCTTTTTTGGGGGAAAGAATAATCTAGAATCGGAACATATGCTATGATTCGCTATATAGTGAATTATATGCTATGATTCACTATATAGCGAATCATTTTTTAAAGGAGTGGGAAAATGACAAAGAAACAGGAAGAAATTCTGTATGCAGCCATTATAGGGGATATCAAAGATTCTCGTAAAATTTCTGACAGGAAAAAAGTACAGGAGAAATTTCGTTCCGTTTTACAAAAAATAAATGAAAAATATGCAGAGGATATCGCTTCTGAATTCATGATCACTTTAGGAGACAGTTTCCAAGGGTTGCTAAAAAACAAGCAAGTGATTTTAACCATTATTTTTGAAATCGAATTGGCTATGGCTCCCGTCTCCTTCCGGTTTGGTATTGGCTTAGGTGCTATCAGTACGGATATTCAGCGAGATAATTCGATGGAAATGGATGGTGCTGCCTACCACCGTGCAAGAAAAATGATTGAAACCATTGAGGAAAACGAGAAAAAATATACACAAAGTGAGACCAATACGATGATTCTTTCCGGAGAAGGCGATCAGCAAACAGATCAGCTATTGAATACTATTTTGTCTTTGGCAACAGCCTTGAAGTCCAAGTGGTCTGATCGACAAAAAGAAATCATTTATGTTTATTTCACCCATGGAGAAAACCAGTATAAAACAGCAGAAAATTTGGGAATTGGGCAATCGAGCGTGAATAAAGCCTTAAATATAGCGAAGTACTATACTTATAAAACGGCATTACTAAATGCTAGTGACTTTTTAGCTCTGAATTTTAAGGAGGGTGATTAAGTGGATAAAGAAGTATGGTTGTTACTGTTTATTGGGCATGTCTTAGGTGACTTTTATTTTCAATCTTCCTCATTAGCGAAAGCAAAAGAAACATCTGTTAAGAAATTACGACTCCATTGTCTTCTCTATTTGGTTGCTATGGTGGGAGTAACGTTAGCTGTTTTTAATTGGTCCTTATTTAGTGTGGCTATAGTCGTCTCAGTCCTGCACTTCGTGATTGACGGTCTAAAATTCTTACTTACAAAATATGTTTCTATTAAAAAAGATAAAAATGCTACGATTTTTCTAGCAGATCAAGGATTACATATTCTTGTCTTACTTCTAGCAGCTGGCTATATCAAGATACATTCGATAGAAATAGACTATGTTACAGGATTAGAATTCTTAATAAATATGTTTGACTTGGATATGGAGCATCTTTTATCTTGGATACTGATTCTGCTAGTACTGGTCCAGCCATGCAGCATCGTTATAAAAAAAGTATTGAATCGCTATCGTCCAATGAATGAAGAACAATTGGATGAAGGTGTGCCAAATGCCGGAGCCTTGATTGGCATTCTGGAGCGTTTATTTATCTTGCTAATGCTGTATGTGAACCAATTTACTGCTATTGGATTTGTTCTAACAGCCAAATCTATTGCGAGATACAATAAAATTTCAGAAAATCCACAATTTGCAGAGTATTATCTATTAGGAACACTCATGAGCACCTTACTGATTATTATAAGTTACTTCCTAATTTTCTTATGATTCATCTTAGAGGCAATGATGACATTAGATTCATTTTGAAACGAATCATTGGAGACGCTAGAAGAAAGATAAATCAAGAAATCAGTGTGGCACATGTATGACGAGTAAAGGTATAATATAAGTGAAAGAGAAAGAAGAAACGGTGTAGAATGTTTTTTCTTTCATATCGCAAAGGAGTGTCACACATTTATGTTTAAAAAAGAAGCAACGATTTCATTTTTAGAAGAATTACTTTCCATTAACAGCCCATCAGGCTTTACAAAAAATGCGATTGATTTTTTAAGGGAAACAATCGAATCAATTGGTTATGAAACAATGGATACCCCTAAAGGAAACTTGATTGTTCATGTAGATGGAAAGGATCGTCATCAAACTCGTGGTTTAAGCGCACACGTTGATACTTTAGGATTAATGGTCCGTTCCATTAACAGTGATGGAACATTAGCTTTGACTAAATTAGGTGGTCCATTAACACCAACACTAGATGGTGAATACTGTGAAATCATTACACGAGATGGGAAAGTTTATACGGGAACAATCTTATCCAATTCACCTTCTATTCACGTATTCAAAGATGCATCTACAAAGGAACGTGATGTAGACAATCTGGTTGTTAAAATCGATGAACGTGTAAAGGAAGAAGAGGATGTACAAAAACTTGGTATCCAAAATGGCGATATCATTGCCTATGACCCTAAAGTGATGGTGACTGATTCTGGTTTTATTAAGTCACGATTTTTAGATGATAAAGCTTCTGTAGCCATTCTGGTGAGTATTTTAAAAATGCTGAAAGAAGAAGGCATAGTGCCAACTACAAATTTGAAGTTCATTTTTTCAACATATGAAGAAGTGGGTCATGGAGCTGCTTGGATTCCTGAAGATATTACCGAACTCTTAGCTGTTGATATGGGATGTATCGGACTTGATTTAGACTGTACGGAATATGACGTTTCCATTTGTGCCAAAGATTCATCTGGTCCTTATGATTATGAAATGACAACGCGTTTAATTAACTTTGCTAAGGACAAAGAGTTAGATTTCGCTGTTGATATTTACCCAATGTATGGAAGTGATGCATCCGCAGCGCTGAGTGGTGGCGCAAATATCAGAGCAGCGCTTATTGGACCAGGGGTTGCAAGCAGCCATGGTATGGAACGAACTCATGTGGATGCGATTGAAAACACATTTAAGTTGATTCAAGAATATATTCAAAATTAATTGTATATAAGATATCCTAAAGGCCTCTTAAGCGAGGTCTTTTTTACGTTTTCTAAATAAGCTGTTTTAACGATGTTTAGTAGACGCTTACTCATTAACAAGTTTGAAATCGTCTTAGAATCTCTTAAAATGTCGTCTCGAATAATCGATGAATACATGATACACAATTCCAATTGTGTATCCTAGGAAATATTGCTATAACAATGGAAAATATGGTACATTATAGATGCAAAAAGTGATTCTTTGTCAAAAAAACGCTTTCTAAGCATAAAAATTAGCATGATAAGAGTCTACAGCTAGATTAATAATGAAAGTTCAATAAATCACAAGATAAGAATATAAAGGAATCGATATCCATGAATTTTACATATCCAATCAAGCAAAAAAAGCAACTTAAAAATCTAATGGAAGTATATCCGTCCAATTCGAAAAATCGGCTACTCTTAGAATTCGGTTTGCGTACCGGTTTACGTATCAGCGACATTCTGAGTTTCAAAGTCGGGGATGTACACAAGCGAGAATATGTATGGGTACAAGAAAAGAAAACGAAAAAGAAGAAAATGATTTATTTACATCCCAAGTTGAGGCAATCCATTAAATTATATGCTAAAACAGAAAAACTAAGCTCGAATGATTATTTGTTTTATTCGGAGAAAAATCCATCAAAGCCCATCCAACGTATGCAAGCTCACCGCATCATCTCTTATGCCGGTGATATGATTGGGATTACGCCATTAAGCGCCCACTCCCTGAGAAAGACCTTCGGATACTGGTCTTATAAGCAGGGGATAGACATCAGTTTATTGCAAACCATTTTTCAGCATTCATCTCAAGCTGTCACATTACGATATATTGGTATTACCCAGGAAAGCATTAATAAGGTTTACGAAACAGTTGACATGGGATTCTAAACTTTATAGACCTACTAGTTTAAGAATTACAAAAACCCAGCCATTGATTTTTGAACACAAGAATAAGGAGGAAACGATGTGAACAAAATAAATAAATCTTATATTGATAAATTAACGAATTTTATTAAGATATCGTTCCTCCTTACTCTATTTATTTTTATAATTTGTGATACATCAGCTTTATCAACCACTCACGTTTCCAACCAAGATCAATACGCATTCCTGTTTGATTACTTAGAGGGAAACCTTTTAGACAGTGAACTTGTAGAGGTTAGAGCAGTAACCCATGCAGAAAAAATCGTGAGCCCAATAAGCAAAAAAACTAAAGCTATAAACGATAAAATGGAGTTCTCAGTGTATACTTATATGCATGATGATGGTACTGATATTAATTCTCATACTATTATTGATTATTCTTTTAAAGAGCCGATGAAGGTCAAGTACAACGACTCTTTAAGTGTTAAAATAGGGGGCTACCTCCGACCAATCACTCCCATAAGTAGTATCATGCTTACTAAGTCAAATGTGGATGAAGATTGGGAAATTGTTAAGAAACCGACCCCAGTTATGAATTCTCTACAAAGTTTTACTTTAGAAGGTGACGAACTCGCTAATTCTGATTCCTATTCACGTGTTTTGATTGATATCCCAGCTTATGTTAACCCTGAAGCTACAGACAATATTCTTCCTGAATTTCAAATAAATTATGTAAGTGATTCTAGTATCTATTTCAACCTTTCTGGTCTGCAAATGTTATTGATTGGAATAATCATTCTAGTGTTACTTCCTATCTTTATTAAATTCATCTTACGACGTTTTGATTGAATGTAGAAAAAAATTTTTAGTTAAAAAGAAGGCAGATTTATCGCAGACCCTTAATAAGGGTTTCCTAATAATATTAACATCGATTGAAACAGCCTTAGAAAGTAAAATCAGTAAATCGAAAAGTTAGAATAGAGTTAATATTTTTCAGAAAAACCCAATAGGGTATACCCTATTAGTTTTTTCTGAAAGCAGTTATATCATGGGATTAAAAAGCACAATAGGGTGGCACAAAATTGGAATGTAAAAGTATGGTGATTCAAATTCATTTTTAGTGACATAACATTATTGTTGTATGAAGCGTGAATGATGTTATAATGATTATGAGGTGAACGATATGATTCAATCCAAACTTACACAATTATTTATTGATAACAATGGTATCTTGATGGCGAAACAAACGGGTTTCGATGATTCTACTTTAAGGAAAGCAGTAGAACGTGACGATATTAAAAAGCACTCTAGAGGTATTTATTTGTTAGATGAATCACATTAAGATGATCTTTATATCCTTCAATTGAAATATCCTAAAAGTGTTTATTCTCATGAAACAGCTGTCATGCTGCACTGGTTAACTACCAATTATCCATTTCTTTATCACATGTCATTTCCAAGAGGTTACCACCTGGTTTCTGCTGAACAGCAGAGCATCAAGCCTTACTATCTATCTAGTAAAGAGTTAGATGAAGAATATGTTGTTGAATTGAATAGTTGGGATAGTAATCCATTAAGAGTAACCAACTTAGAAAAAACAATGATTGATATGCTCCGATATGAAAATGTGACACCTGGACTAGTCGATGAAATGGTAGATGATTACTTAGATAGGGAGGATAGGAATCTTGAACGTTTAGAAACGTATGCAAAAAGATTTAAAATCGAGAAATTAGTTGAAGAGAGGATTTTGTCTGCTGTTCAGTAAGCAAAAAATGAAAAACTTAATTCAAGGAAAGTGGATTGCCCGCTCAACAACTTTATGGTCTATTTGCCATGGAACACTTCGTTTCTCATTTGAATAAAACGAAGTATTCAGATCATTTAGCAGAAGAATCGGCAGGATATTCGGCAATCAGTTGGAACAAGAGTTGATCCAGCAAGGAAATGTTGTCATGAACCCCGCAGCTTCGGCTATCTCTAAAAGTAAGAAACTATTTGGCTAAATTTGAGAAGCCAATCGAGTCCATAAATTCTTTTACTACTATACAAACTAGAATCCGTAGAGAGATTTCCACTAGTATTAGTTACCACCATTTTTAAGTTGAAATTTACGCGTTTTTCATGTAATGTAGCCATTGAGAGAACCCCTTTCTTGGTTTAGTTTAGTCGCCTTAACCATAACAGATTGGGGTTCTTTTTTACACCCCAAAGGTGTGGAAAAGTCCATGAAACAGAGGCTCTATTGTAAGGTTTTTGAAAGTTTTCAGAAAAATTATGAATTATTCAGGTTACAAAATAACGGGCTCCTATTAGTTTTCTTCTCAGTTGAAAATTATAGTATTTCTTACATATCGTTTAACAACAGGGTTATAGGTAAAATTTGAATGAAAATAAATGTGGAGGGAACTAACAAAAATAACCATTTCGATTTTTCTTTGAAAAGATTAATACAACAGATGATGCCAGCTCCTGTCATTGTCCACCATATTGTATCAAAAAACACATATGGCAGAGAAAAACTGTTAGTAAAATATAGTGCCAATACAACCATATGAAGAACTACTATAAATCCATTATTTAATTTCTTTTTTTTAGATTGACGATAAAAGATACAAAAAACATACAATATTATAATTCGCCGATTGTAAAATTAAGCGAGACAAATAAAAAAATCATTTATGTTACACTCAAATTGTAATTCCGTCGAAAGAATACAGGGAGAGTGAACATAAATGACCTATACCCATCTTACACCAAATGAACTCGTAATTATAGAGGCATATTTTCATCAAGAAACACCCGTTGCTTTCGTTGCCAAGAAACTTAAGCGTGGTAGACAGGCCATTTACAATGTTTATCATTTTCTTAAACAAGGAAAAACGGCTCTCGAATACCTCGAACAGTATAAGAAAAATAAAAAACGTTGTGGAAGAAAGCCGATTGAAATACCCAAAGCAGAAAAAGAATACATCGAAGACAAGACAACTCAAGGCTGGACCCCGGATGTGATTGTTGGACGAGGTGAGTTTTCAATTTCATGTTCTGTCCGTACCTTATATCGTCGTTTTAAAAATGGTGAGTTTGATCAAAGTAAGTTACCCATGCAAGGGAAACGAAAACCAAACGGTCATCAAGAACGTCGTGGAAAACAAGCATTCAAACGAAATATCGCTGAGCGAGAAACGGATTATGCTTCTTTTGAAACAGAGTTCGGGCATCTAGAAGGCGACACGATTGTCGGTGTCAATCATAAAAGTGCCGTCATCACCCTCGTTGAACGCCTTTCAAAAGTCATTATTGCTTTGAAACCTGAAGGTCGTAAAGCAATCGATATTGAAAAAGCAACGAATACTTGGTTTCAATCGGTTCCTAAAAATCTCTTTAAATCGATTACTTTCGATTGTGGTAAAGAGTTCTCAAATTGGAAAAATATCAGTAATACGAATGATATAGCTATTTATTTCGCAGACCCAGGAACACCATCACAACGAGGTTTAAACGAACACTCAAATGGTCTCCTTCGAAAAGATGGCCTACCGAAAGAAATGGATTTCAATCAAGTCAATCAGGATTTCATCTCCTCTGTGGCTTCAAAAAGAAATCATATACCCAGAAAATCACTGAACTACCAGACACCATTGGAAGTCTTTTTGAGTTATGTAAATGAAGAGCAGTTGTCTCGCTTAATTTGACAAATAAATATTGTTAAAAAAAAGCTTACTAATAGATTATTAATATACATTTTCCATCTCTCCTTTTCCAGTATAATACCATATAACCTTTAATTTTTTTATAATACTTGAGCAACCTTTGTGAAAACGTTATCATGTGAACGTATTAAAAAAGGAGAGTGAAAGTATGTTTAATTTTTTATTGACTACGATTGCTGCGGTTACGTTGTTTGGCTTCAACGATACCGAGATACCGATTGAAGATGTAGGTGAAAATGGTAACATAATTTATTTGGCGCCGGATTTAGATTTAAGCACAGGTACGGAAGAGCAAATTCAAACTTTAAGAGATATTGGTTGGAATTTAGATTCAGAGACATATCATAGAGATTGGTGCTCCAGATGGTTAGGCCACAATTTTATTTATCATAAGCACAGTTAATCACTTTATTAAAATAGGATTTCAAATTGGAACATACTCCCTATCATTAGTTTGAAGGGAGTATTTTTTACTAACATTTTTAGATCAAAATTATAAATAAAATTGAATATCTCTGTTGTAGGTGGGTTTAGAAACAGACAACCTTAAGCTCTCTTTCTGTTTTTATAATTTCTCTAGCTTTAGATTCAAACTCTTCTATCGATATTTTATTTTCATGAACATAATGTAGTGGCATATTCAAATTATACTCATCATTTATATCTTCCCAAATTTGAATATATTCATTTTCTGTGTTAATTTGATCCGCAGAAACTAGTGACATCGAGCCCAAAAACATTGTTAAAATACTAAAGAAAACAATTCCCTTTTTCATCAAAATTCTTCCAAATTAATATATTAAAAAAGAAAAACAGAATGCATTCAAGAACGGTTTAAAATGTTTATTCCTTTTCTTCTCCTTCCTTTTTTAGAATTGACTCCAGTAGTAATACATAATTTTCAAATTCTGTTTTTCCATTTTTTGTCAGACTATATGATGTTAAAAGTTTATCCATGTAGCGAACTTTTTTCGTATTAATAAAACCCCAGTTATTAAGTTTCTTTAACTGTACACTTAAATTGCCATCTGTTGCTCCAGTAGCTTCCTTTAAATCTGAGAAGACCATATTTTGATTTACAAGGCTGCTAATTATAGCGAGTCTTAATTTAGAACTAAAAGCTTCCGAAATTTCATTTATATTCATTTTATTATTTAATCACCTTTATTTTTTGATAGAAAAATTGTTAAGAGTATATAGCCTATAGAAGTTACTATGCCATAGTATAGACTACTATACTGCGCACTTATAAATTGATTAGACCCCAAACTAGTATTAAGTAAAAACAGTAGTAAATAAGTAATGACATTTAAAATGCTTAAAATGTTAAAAATACGACTTTCATTGGTTTTTCCAACAATCATAAGTGAGATGGAAAAAATAAAAATCATCAAAAATTCACTCATTTGATTAAGAATAAAGAGTGTTTCAGGGGATCCAATATCAATAAACGCGACAAAAGCTCTCATCAAGAGTAGTATTAATGGTATTAACACTGCAACAAAGAAAAACATTGAAATAAATACACGGAAAAAGATATTTGTATGGTTCTTTTCTCTAGTGGAGATATAAAAAAGAGAAGCTGTAATAATCACATACCCTAAAAGATTGCTGATAAGAGAGAGAATAGCTACCTTTGATAAGTCTGAGATTACTAAACTCACAAAAAAGCTCACTATAAGCAACAATATATTCACTGATCCATATAAAAGAAAAATCTTTTTGATTGAATGATTATTCTTTTTGGTTTTATCAATCGCTTCTTTAATAAAATTGATATCGTTAATCGCTTTTTGTTTGTTTTCCATGTTCATCACTCCTGTTTACTTTATAATTTAAAGTCACTTCATATTATAAAGTTATTAATCAAATAGTCAAGTTATTTAAAACTTATATCAAGAGTGGGGTAGATGATTGGTATAACTTCGAACGATATCATCAAACCCGAACACCTTAGTAAGTTTTTTTGAAAGCAGATTAAAAAGTATTATCGTCGTATGAAGCATGAATGATGTTATAATGATTATGAGGTGAATAACATGCTAGTTTCTGCTGAACAGCAGAGCATCAAGCCTTGCTATCTATCTAGTAAAGAGTTAGATGAAGAATATGTTGCTGAATTGAATAATTGGGATGGTAGTCCGTTAAGAGTGACCAACTTAGAAAAAACAATAATTGAATGGAGGTAATATCTTGATAAGGAGTAAAATTAACAAACAGATTTTTGCAAAATCAAACTACCCAGTTTATTTTAGCTTTTTACTACTTGCAATCATAAATATCTTTTATGTTACCGCTGAAATAAACAAACCAAATGTTCTAAAGTCTATGGGATATGACATTACCGAATCTTCAGTGTTTCAAGTAAGCAAGGCAGAAATTGAAAGATTATCGGCAGTTTCTAATTATTCACTGCAATTCGAGAGTGCTTTTATAATCATTTCACTGTTATGTATGATATTTTTGCTCACAAAAAGAGTTCGTCCTTTTTTTACCGGTCTGATAATGATGACTTTCGGTTTTTTTTCAATACTATTCCTATTAAATATAAGCTTGGCAGCAATTTTTGAAGCTCCTCAAGGAAATCTAACGCAGTTACTTGTTATACCATTTCAATTGTTAGTCTTAACATGCATATATGGATTCTTAAAATTCAGGAACCAAATTCACTAAAAATGTATTATTTATGTAGAAAATAACCATGACTATAAAACCCTCCTGAAGTAGATACTTAAAAAATAAAATACAATAGGATTCTTACTGCAAAGATGGCGAACAACCTGGAAAGAATTTTGCCCATTGTTAAATAAACAGAAAATGAAAAACTTAATTCAAAAGACGGAAACATCTGAATAATTACATAGCGGGTTAAGAATAACTATAACTAAAGTATTATCGCAAAAAAATGAAATTTTAGAGTGAGGGATAGAATTTGATCGGAAGAAAAATGAGAAAAACAATAGGAACTTTTTCATTAATTGTATTTTTTTTAGTAGGTATTAGTGTGTGGCTTATTCATAGAGAAAATCCAAATAATAGTTATCGTGCACCAAATACTTCTCCAGCTGCTCATCAAATAAAAATAGATGAATACTATCGTGTTGAAACAATGTCTGCTAAATTTTCGCAAATTGTGTATGACGATGATGCCGGTAACTATATTGTGTTTACAGACAGACTAGTTAAAGTGAATTGGGATGATCGATATATCATTGGCAGTTATCTGGTTGAATTAAATTCCAAAGAGCTAGAATACCTTATTGTTGAAAAAGAAACACGTGAAGTTACAACATATTCCTCTTTAAAGGAATTTAGACAGGAAAAAAAGGAGAAGGGTATCGAGTTGGAATTAAAAAGCAAAAGAGAATTTGATTGGTTCTAATGTATAGAAAGAACTTTTTGACGGGCAATTTCAAAATACTCCTCAGATTTTGATAAAGTGGGAAGAGCAAATGAAATGGATATCCTTTAGCTTGAATAAGTAACTTTGTTATTACTAGAGTAAACAGATAGAAAAGAAGGGGGACTATCATGATGTGGTTCAAAAAAGTTCTTATAACTATTGTATATTTGATGTTGATATATCTGGGGTTGTATTATTTTAAACTACATCCGGTAATGATTTTGATACCTGCCATTATCTTTAGCAAAAAAATTTCTCAACATATTATTTTTGGCTGGCTATATTCTTTACTGAAACAATAATCGATGTTATCCAGGAGTTTGTTCGTTGAAAATGAAAGGAATTGCATATAGAATGAGTTTAGAAAAGACTTTTAAGATTCATCTAGCAACATTTGTAGTAGGAATTGCTTTGCAGATAAAATTCTTTCGCGCCAAATACATTATGGATTGCTGGGTCAATTCATCTCATAATCTTGATTTTTTACAGTGTATTTGTACAAAAATACAATCATTCGATGTTTATGTCGACCATTGTTTTTAATGCTTTGCGAGCTTTCTTTTAATATTTAGAGAATCTAAATAACAACTATCTGGTCATGCAATCTTTGTTGATGATTGCTGTAAGTGTCCAAACTATATTGTGGTTACTGCCAGATAGTGTATCAAGACAATCACATAACTTTTATGGACTGTTTAAATGAGTTTAATTGAGATGATGAACTATCTAAAGTCAAACGATAGAAAAGCATTTGAATGGTTATAATAGAGAGGAAAGAGGCTTATTAGTTACATTTAGCAAATCTCTTTTTTAAAATTAGATTCTAGTTTACATAATATATATTATGCCAAGTTATTAATAAGCATTAATCAAACTAGCAAATACAAAAAAACCGATAATTTTGACATTTTTAGCGCTCGTTCGCACTGCTTTGATAAAATTACGGTTTTTTCGATTTTTCTATCACTTTATTTTATAAAAAAATAATTATATTTGTTGAATTGATTTTATTGCTTCTAATAAAATGTCTTTGGCAACTTCTTTTTTTGATTTCGTTTCAATATGAATTGGATTTTTATTTGTTTGGAAAATAATTACTTCATTTGTATCTTTATTAAATCCAGCGTGTTCTTTGGATACATCATTTGCTACAATCATATCTGCTTTTTTACGGATAAGTTTTCCTTTTGCATATTCTTCAACGCGATCAGTTTCTGCAGCAAAACCGATTAGAAATTGCTTGTTCTTTTGATTGCCCATCGTTGCTAAGATATCTGGGTTTTCTTCTAATAATATTTGCAAATCATCTTCTGTCTTTTTGATTTTATGATCAGCTTGATGCTTTGGTCGATAATCTGATACTGCTGCAGCCATGACTACAATATCTGTTGTATCAAAATCTTTCATAATGATTTCTTGCATTTCGCGTGCACTCGATACTGGAATTGTTTCAACTCCGAACGGATATTCTAATTTAGACGCAGTCACTAGTGTGACCTTTGCTCCTAAATCTCGCGCTGCTTCTGCGATGCTATGTCCCATTTTTCCGGAAGATTCATTTGTCAAATAACGAACTGGATCAATTCGTTCTCTCGTTCCACCTGCTGAAACGAGAACTTTTTTTCCTTTCAATGGTAAGTTTGTTGTCTTTTCAATCAATAATAACTGAGCAGAGTTTACAATTGATTCAGGTTCAGGCATACGCCCTTTCCCTTCGTATCCTTCAGCAAGGAAACCAGTATCTGGTTCGAGCACTGTATATCCAAAGTTTTCTAATTTGCTTATGTTAGCTTGGGTAGCAGGATTTTCCAACATATGTTGGTTCATTGCTGGTACAATCAATCGAGGCGCTGTAATGGCTAATAAAGTGGTAGAAACAACATCATCAGCTATTCCATTAGCCATCTTTGCTATAATGTTAGCTGTTGCAGGAGCAATGACAGCCAATTCAGTCCAGTCTGCAAGGTTTATGTGGGATACAACCTCCGCATCTTTCTCGTCAAATGTATCAACCAGTACATTGTGTTTTGATAAAACTTGAAACGTTAAGGGTTGAATGAACTCACAAGCACTCTTGGTCATTGCTACTCGTACTTCTGCACCCGCTTTAATAAATCTTCTTACCAGATCCGCTGATTTATAGGCAGCTATTCCTCCGGTAACAAACACTGTAACTCTTTTTCCGTTTAACACTTCATCATCTCCTGTATAGACACTTCTTTACTTGAATCAGATTATTTTCATGTTCTCAAATTAATTTTAACATAGTTTTTACGTACCAATACGAAAAAAAGCACCGTTACGAAATGTACGGTACTACTTTCATGCTTATGTGTGGGTATTCTCCGATAATTTTAGAAACAGGACATTTTCGATGTGCAATTTTCATAAATCTTTCGGAATCTTCTAAAGATGTATTTTCAATAGAAATAATTGCAGTTAATTCAAAGTAAAAACCAAACCCAGTCTCTTCACGTTTATAATCCACTGCAACCTCAACTTTACTTCGAGACTTTGAACCGCGCCCTTTCAAAATTGCTTGTAAGGTAGCATTTAAACAAGTTGCCCAAGATAAGCCTAGTAATTCTTCCGGATTGGTTCCTTCACCAGTTTGTGTTGGATCACTGACAGTTACATGTAAACCATTTTTGACATAGGCTTCTCCTGAAATACCATCTTCATTCACAATTTCAGTATGAAATAAGGAATCATTCGACATTCTTTGTATCCTCGCCAACAAAAACAACTTCATTATTTTCTAAACTAGCAATTCTTGCAAGAGACTCAATTGGAATACCGGTTTCTTCGATCCATCGGCGACCTTTTTGGAATGATTTCTCAATTACAATACCAATGCCCACTACATTTGCTCCTGCGCTTTTGCATAAGGATAACAATCCTGCAATTGCCTGGCCATTTGCTAAGAAGTCATCAATCAATAAAACTTTGTCGTCTGTCGATAAATAATCTTTAGAGATAGAAATTTCATTGGAGACTTGTTTTGTATAGGAATATACATTCGTTGTATACATATTATCTTGTAGAGTTAAACTTTTATTCTTTCGTCCAAAAACAACCGGCACTCCTAATTCTAAACCAGCGAAAACTGCGGGTGCGATTCCTGATGTTTCAACCGTTAGAATTTTAGTGACTCCTGTATTTTGAAATAATCGAGCAAATTCATTTCCTAATTCTTGCATAAGTTTTGGATCAATCTGATGATTTAAAAAGTTGTCTACTTTTAGTACTCCACCATCCAATACTTGGCCATTCTTACGGATTTCATTTTCCAATAACTCCATTTACTGATTCTCCTTCGAATATTATGGATATATCTTAACATTATTCAAAGAAATATGGAATGTATATTGTAATTTCTTAACGTCGTTTATGATTCAGAAGAATAAAGAGGTCGATTAAGAGAGATAACGTCTTAAATCCGAATAATAAAAAAGAAACATCTCTATAATATACTTGAGATGTTTCTTGGAAATTTAAATAAGAGTATCACTCATCGCAAGTGATTGGAGTTCTGAGAAAAGCGATTCAGTAGTCAACTGGTTCTTCTCTTCTTGAGAGTAATCTTTAACGATTTGTCCGTGATGGAGCACCAACATACGATTTCCGTAAGTTAAAGCGTCTTGGAGATTATGGGTAATCATAATACTTGTTAAATCCATTTCCTTCACCTTATGATCAGTTAATTCTAAAACTAATTTAGCTGTTTTGGGATCAAGAGCAGCAGTATGCTCGTCTAAAAGTAAAATGTCTGGACGTTTTAAAGTCGCCATCAATAGAGCGATAGATTGACGTTGACCACCCGATAGAAGGCCAATTTCAGCGTCCATACGCTTTTCAAGACCTAACCCAAGCGTTTGTAATTGCTGATGATAAAACTCTCTCTCGTCAGGTGAACTTCCCAATCGCAACCCTCTACGTTCTCCCCTTCGATAAGCAAGTGATAAATTTTCAAGAACGGTCATCCTTGGAGCAGTACCCATTTTAGGATCTTGGAATACACGACTAATATAGGGAGCGCGTCTTTCTTCTTTTAAAAAAGTAATTTCATATCCGTTAATGGATATGCTGCCGCTGTCTGGGAAAAAATATCCTGAGATAGCATTTAATAAGGTTGACTTACCTGCGCCGTTTCCACCGACTAATGTGATAAATTCGCCACGTTTTACAGTTAAATTGATGTCTTTCAGAGCTTCCACTTGATTAATTGAACCAGGATAGAAAGTTTTCGATACGTTTTTTAAATCCAAGATTGTATCTGATTGAGCCATATTATTTCACGCCCCTTTCTTTCATGGTTGTGCGTCCATTCTTTTTGCTGTAATTCCATAAATAATACTTTTCTTTGATTTTTGGCAGAGCTAAGAAGATCGCTAACATAGTTGCTGAAATCAATTTGAAGTCATTTGGATTTAAACCAGCCTCTAGAACAAGAACCATAATTAAACGATACAAGATTGAGCCGACAACAAGACAAATGAGACGGACGGTGAAAGTCACATTTGAAAAAAGCACTTCACCGATGATAATCGAAGCTAGTCCGATTACAATTGCTCCGATACCCATTTGAATATCCGCATAGCCATTACTTTGAGAGATAACTGCTCCTGCCAGAGCAATAATGCCGTTTGACATCATTAAACCAATTGTTTTCATGGTATTGGTTGAGATACCTAGTGAACGGGCCATTGCCTCATTATCGCCCGTTGCAATTAATGCTTGTCCAAACTCGGTTTTGAAAAATAAGGTATAAATTGCAACAATAACTGCTACGAATAGAAGTCCAATTAAGATAGTATCCATATGTCTGGGTAATTCTAAATTAGCCAATCTCGTGTAAATCGTATCCAATCCGAGAATATTTAGATTGGCTTTTCCCATTACGCGTAAATTGATGGAGTAAATACCAGTCATCGTTAAAATACCTGCTAACAGACTAGGTATATTCAACTTTGTGATTAAAAAACCAGTAATTCCTCCAGCAATTGCCCCCGCCAAAATTGCGATGGTAACTGCCAAAAATGGGTTTACTCCTAAAGTAATACATTGAACGCCTACAGCACCGCCTAAGGTAAACGTTCCTTCTGTTGACATATCCGCTATATTTAAGATACGAAAACTAATATAAAGCCCTAATGCCAATAAACTCCATATTAATCCTTGTGCAATAGCAGAAATTAACATGTTCATATTGTTCCCTCTTTCTACTCCATTATAATGGCCGTATCCTTAATGGAGTCTGGCACCTCAATATTTAATTGTAAAGCTTTTTCTAAATTCAAAATGGTTTCTGTTTCGTTAGGAGATTGGATTGCATATTGACTTGGATCTTCGCCTTCAAGAACCGCAACTGTTACTTCACCGGTTTGTATACCAATATTATATTGGTTTAACCCAACCGTAGCCAAACCACCTTCTTCTACCATTGTATCAACAGAAGGAAAGACTGGAATAGAATGAGCATCCGCAATAGAAATCAATGTTGCAGTACTTGTTGCGACTGTGTTATCTAGTGGAACCCAGATTGCATCCACTTCTTTTGCTAATGATTCAGCTGTTTGAGTAACGTCATTAGCAGAAGTAATGGTTTTGGTAATCACTTCAATCCCTAGACTATTTGCCACTTTTTCTGCTTCAATAGCAGAACTTAAGGAGTTATCTTCACTAGATGAATACAAGAAGCCAATTGTCTTAATATCAGGCAGTAGTTCCTTAATTAAATCAAACTGTGCTTCAACTGGGATTTTGTCACTGACTCCTGTGATATTTTTCCCTGGTGTTTCAAGGGAATCAACAAGATTAGCTGCAATTGGATCTGTCACAGCACCAAGGATAATAGGAATTTCCTGAGTGGCATTTGCCAACGTTTGGGCAGCAGGTGTTGCAATCCCTACTAAAATATCTGCTTCATTTGCTAGAAAACGCTCGGTCATGGATTGTAAATTGGATTGATCGCCTTGCCCATTTTGCAAATCAATGACTGCTGTTTCCCCATCAATGTATCCAGCTTTTTCTAACTGATCAATTACCCCTTCTGAAATAGCATCAAGTGCCGGATGAGAAGTCAACTGTAAAATTCCGATATAAGGAAGATCATCATTAGCTGAAGTACTAGCGGCAGATGACTCTTCACCTGTATCAACTGTTGAACAAGCTGCCAATCCGAAACTACAAAGAAGCGCAACCATCGTTTTGAATGTATTAGAATTTTTTATCATGAGAAATACCTCCATATAATTATTATTTGATTATAAAGAAAGAAAGCTGCCATCTGAATGACATCAGGGCAGCCTTATAAAACAAACCGCCACATAGACTATGGTGTTGGTCTACGTGGCGAATAATTAAATTCAGTATTCCACATAGATACATTCAGATAGCTCTGAGGTTGTATCTATGGACAGTTAACGTGTCGCAAAAGAAAACAACCTACTCCATGTGGCTGTGCCAGTAAAAGTTCATAAAGTTTGTTGCTTGCATAGTGTTAGACATATTAACTGCTCCTTTTCAAATTTGATAACTTCATACTATCGTTCGTTCCATTAAAAGTCAATAGTGAAATGAGAAAAAAATGAGAAGTTATACGGAATCTGCTCCGTATAACTTCTCAGCTGGTAAATGATTATTAGCTCAACATCTAAAAATCCCCCCAAATTTCTTTCGCAGCCCATATCATAAATTCCCCCCAAGCCTCAAAGTTAACGATTAAGAAATCCGAGAAAATTCCCCCAAAACAATTTTCCCGATAACTTTAAAGTATGAACAGGCAGTTTCTCAAGTTGAGATCAAGAAAACATAAACCCCCCAAACATTTACTGTTAAGAAATTAATAAATCCCCCCTAAGATTTTAACAGCTGCTAAAAAAATTTTTGATTTCACTTTTAATTTCTTAACGTAAAAGCAGATGTTTGCGTTTTCATTCACCAGCTAATACCAATTATAATACAGATTTGTAATTGGTCAATGGAAAAAAAATGAAAAACGCAGAAATTTTGTCATCAAATTCCCGATATTTGGCAAGTTGACAAAAGATATTTTTTCTGATTAGAAAAAACGAGAGGAAAATAGACTTTATGGTATAATAAATAAGTTAGAAATGGAGGTAATATTGATGTCCTACGATGGAATTTACACTCATATTATCGTAAATGAATTGTTAAACACGATAAATAATGGTCGAATTAGTAAAATATATCAACCATTCCCGCATGAACTACTGCTCACAATCCGAGCAAATCGAAAAAATCATAAGTTATTACTGTCAGCTCACCCTTCTTACGCAAGAATCCAGTTAACAGAAGAAGCACTTTCCAACCCTGATCAAGCACCGAACTTCTGTATGTTTTTAAGAAAGAACATCGAAGGAGCCGTTATTGAGGATATTCAACAACACCACAATGACCGGATTGTCATATTTAAAATTTTGAAATTTGATGATCTTGGTGATCGAAAACATGTATCCTTAATTGCCGAGATGATGGGCAGACACAGTAATATTTTCCTTGTGGATGGAGAAACAAATATCATCATGGATTCATTGAAGCACGTTCCTGCTTATCAAAATTCTTATCGTTCAACCTACCCAGGAGCAGAATATGTACTACCGCCCCATCAAGATAAACTGAATCCCTTTGATTCAATAAATGATTCTCAAGTGGTCGAATCAGCAAAAGATATTCAAGGTATCTTTCAAGGAATTGGTCGTGATACAGCGCTGGAAATATTATCATTGTTAGATGAACAGGATGGGGAACTCAATTCAACGATGCAAGTCTTTATCAAACGAGTACAAGATAGAAAGCCAACCCTTTTTACAACAGAGAAAGGAAAACAGACTTTCGCACCCTACTCTTACTCTACAATGGATGGCGAAGCGGAAGAATTCGACAGCCCGAGTTATTTGCTTGACCGATATTATCAAGATAAAGCAACAAAAGACCGCATCCAGCAGGTCGCTTCTGATTTATTGAGGATTATCCAAAATGAAATACAAAAGAATAAAAATAAAATCATTAAACTAGAGGATACGTTGAAGAAAAGTGAGAGCGCAGACGAATATCGAATAAAAGGAGAAGTGCTCACCGCTTATTTGCATATGGTTGACAAAGGCAGCAAGCAAGTTAGTTTGCCGAATTTCTATGAGGAAAATTCAGAGATGATGATTGATTTGGATCCCTCTCTCTCTGCTTCCCAAAATGCGCAAAAGTATTTTACAAGGTATCACAAACTGATGAATTCTGTTAAGTATGTAAAAGATCAACTTGCAAAAACAAAAGAAGAGAACGCCTATTTAGATTCTATCGAAACACAAATCATTTTATCTGATCCACAAGATTTAGATGATATTCGAGAGGAATTAAAAAGTTCAGGATATATAAAATCCAGGCGATCAAATAAAACGAAAAAAAGAAAACAAAGCAAACCGCATCAATTTGTTTCATCTGACGGTACAACGATACGTGTCGGTAAAAATAATACACAAAATGATGAATTAACGTTAAAAAAAGCACGAAACAACCATATTTGGCTTCATGCGAAGGATATTCCTGGCTCTCACGTGATTGTGGAAGACGCAAACCCTTCTGACGAAACATTGATTGAGGCGGCCACCATCGCTGCTTATTATTCAAAATATCAACAATCTGCCAATGTTCCAGTTGATTATGTAGAAGTAAAATATGTGAAGAAACCGAACGGCGCGAAACCTGGATTTGTTATTTATACAAACCAAACAACTCTTTTTGTCACTCCAAGGAAAGAATTTGTCGACTCATTACGAGTAAAATAAAAAGCTTGAGGAAAGCGTCTTTTGTCTTAGACGTTTCTCTTCAAGCTTTTTTTATAGACTAGGGGATTATAAGTTCAGCCATCAATGTCTAGCTCCCAAGTCCTGACCTAGTGAAAAAAAGATAAATTTGCCCCATTGCGCGCTTCGCTGCTCATTCAGGGTCAAATTTCCTATTTTTTCATAGGCCAAGGCGGACTTGTCCGCTTTTCTTACTTATTCGCATTTTCTGGAGGAATATCGATTTAAGATAGCCAGTTCTCGGGATCACTGCTCCATGTTTTCAATAAATCGAAATCTTCAGAAGTAATATATTTTGTATCTTGAGCAACTTCTAATAAGGTACTGTAATTTGATAAAGTATCAATTGCATAGCCACTCTTCTCGAAGTTTTCTTTTCCTTTTTGGAGTTCATAAGTAAAGATTGCCACACATCCGAGTACGACAGCACCTTCGTTTTCAGCAGCTTTAGCTGCTTCAATAACACTTCCTCCAGTTGATATTAGATCTTCTACTAAAACAATTTTTTGACCAGGTTGAATTCTTCCTTCAATCTGGTTTCCTTTTCCATGATCTTTTGCTTTTCCACGAATATAAATCATTGGCAAGTCCATAATTTGTGAGATAAAAGCCGCATGAGGGATACCAGCCGTAGCAGTTCCTGCAATTACTTCCGCCTCAGGATATTTCTCTTTAATCAAATCTGCCAGTCCATTTGCGATTTCAGTTCTTACTTTGGGAACACTGATTGTAATGCGATTATCGCAATAAATAGGGCTTTTCATTCCTGAAGCCCAAGTAAACGGATCTTGAGGGCTTAAACTTACTGCCTTAATATCAAGAAGTGATTTGGCAATATTTTCTGCTACTGTCATTTTTTATTCTCCATTCCATTGTCTTTTGATTGATTGGTAGACTTCTACCGGATTACTTGCTTGCGTGATGGGTCTTCCTACAACGATATAAGAGGAACCCATTTCATGTGCTTTTTGAGGGGTTGCTACCCTTTGCTGGTCGCCTATGCTTGCTCCAGCAGGTCGAATACCCGGCGTAACACAGAGAAAATCGCTAGAAGTGATTTCTTTAATTTTTGCTGCTTCCCATGCGGAACAAACAACACCATCCAAACCAGCTTCACAAGTATTCTTGGCATAATGCAAGACACTATCCATCAAGGAAGCTTGAATCAACTGTTCATTTCTCATTGCCTCTTCTGTAGTAGAAGTTAATTGCGTGACAGCTATTAACTTTGGCAGGTTTGATTTATTTGGTGTACCTTCCATAATTCCTTCTTTTGCAGCCTTCATCATCTGAGAGCCGCCTGAAGCATGAACGTTGATCATATCAATATCCAAAGCAGCCAAACCTTTCATTGCACGATAAACTGTATTAGGGATATCATGTAGTTTCAAGTCTAAAAAGATTTCATGCCCCAAGTTTTTCACCCATTTCACAATTTCGGGTCCATTTTGATAATATAATTCCATTCCCAGTTTCACATATAATTCTTCGTCTTTGAACAGAGTTAGAAATGTCTTTGTTTCTTCAGCAGTAGAAAAATCTAGTGCAATCATCGGTTTGGTGTTCATTGCGTTTCCTCCTGTTATTCTTCGCCATTCTTAATTAAAGTAACTTTTTCATCCCCGTCATATTCCTGTAATTTAACAGAGATTTGCTCGGTAATAGCAGTTGGAATGTTTTTTCCAATATAATCCGCTTTAATCGGTAACTCGCGGTGCCCTCGGTCAATTAAGATGGCTACAGTGATTCGGTCTGCTCTTCCTAGATCCATAACGGCATCCATCCCGGCCCGGATTGTCCGAGCAGTAAACAATACATCATCTACTAAAACAACATGCTTGCCTTCAATTGAAAAAGGTATAGTTGTATCATTCAAAACCGGATCCTGTCCTTTTGCAAAATGTTGGTCATCCCGGTATAGAGTAATATCCAATTCGCCAACTGGAATGTCTACTCCCTCAAATTCTTTCATACGTGCGGCAATTCTCTTTGCCAGGTAAATCCCTCTTGTTCGAATTCCTACTAATATTAAATCTTCCGTTCCGCCATTGCGTTCTAGAATTTCATGAGTGATTCGAGTAATAGCACGCTTTATTGTAGCAGCATCCATAATACTGACTTCTTTTTTCATCCTGTTCTCTCCTTTAATAAAAAAATACCCCTATGCAAAGAAGCATAAGGGTTCCATTACGTCTAAATTCGTATTCAATAGACTTCCTTTCAGCCTCTCTGGACTTCTTTAAAGGTTGTTATGTAGTTAAATTCAGAATAAGCATAAGCAAAACAAGAGCATCTGTCAATTGTTGTTACGTAACTTTTCTAATTTTTTTGTAAAATAATCAGGTAATGGTTGGGTGAATCGGACCCATTCCTCTGTTTCTGGATGTTTAAAGCCGAGCACACCAGCATGCAAAAATTGACCATGTATATCGACACTGTCGGTTGGTCCATACATCGGATCTCCTACAACTGGATGGTTAATGTATTTCATATGGACACGGATTTGATGGGTTCGACCTGTTTCAAGGTTTAGCGTAAGTAAAGAATATCCTTCAAATAGTTCTATACGCTTAAAATGAGTAACTGCATGTCTTCCTTCTTTGGCAACAATCCGCTTCATCCGATTATTGGTCATTCGAGCGATGGGAGCGTCTATAGTGCCTTCTTCATGTTCTACTTCACCATGAACCAATGCAATGTATTCTCGTTCGATGGAATGGTCTAGAAACTGCTGGGTCAATTTTTCATATGCTTCGTTATTTTTGGCAATCACGAGCAAACCAGATGTATCTTTATCGATACGATGAACAATGCCAGGCCTTAATTCGTCAGAACCATCCGATAAGTTATCCATATGATAGAGTAATGCATTCACTAACGTTCCGGAAAGATGTCCCTTAGATGGATGGACAACCATACCAGCTTCTTTGTAAATAACAGCAATGGCATCATCTTCATAAACTACTGTTAGCGGGATGTTCTCCGGTTTAACCTCTATCACTTCTTCTTTTGGAACGATTATGGCGATTTCATCTCCAGCTTGAACTTTATAATTGGCTTTTTTCGGTTTATTGTTTACCAAAATAAATTTTTTTTTTAACATACTTTGAATCTGGGTTCGGGTAAATTCTGGATACTTTTCCGTTAATACTTTGTCAATCCGGCCTTCTTCATTGTTAACTTTTAAAAAATGCTCTGCTTTTGTCATAATCATTTCCTTTATCTTTCTATTTTTCTTCTTTCTCTTCAAAAAATAATACTTGAATAATCATCAAAATGACACCAACGGTTAAACAGACATCTGCGACATTGAAGATTGGAAAGTTGATAAAATCTAATCGAAACATGTCAACTACATAGCCATTTAAGAGACGATCGATAAAATTACCTATCGCTCCAGCGAGAATCAATGAAAAACTGCATCCGACAAGTTTACTTTTAATCTCGTATTTATGGAATGTATAAATCAGATAACCCACTACAAGAATCGTAATAATATAAAAGAAAACCATTCTTCCTTCAAAAATTCCCCATGCTGCTCCTTTATTTTGGATATAAAATAAAGAAAAAACACCTGGTATAAGAACTTTTTCGCCGTATAATTCGAAGTTTTGAACAATAAACCATTTTGAAAGCTGATCGATCACAATAAGAATTATTGCAAAAACATAATAAAAGACCATTTAATTTCCTCACTTACTTTTTTATTCAGACTACTCCTCCTATTGTAAACGAAAATGTGATAAAGCTAAAGCTAAATTATTTAAAAGAATCTAATGAGAATAGGGATCTTGGTTGAATTTTTGGAGGGGGTTTCGTTATAATGTGTAGGTATGATTTAATTTAACTATAAAGGAGATGCTATCTTGAAAAAGATTAGTTGGTTATTATTGGCAAGCACCCTCTTCTTAACCGCATGTTCAAGCGAAGCAGAAAGCGTTCAAAGCGAAGTTCAATCTGCCTATGCTACTAAGGAAGAATTGGTTGTCTCATTAAATGAGATTCAAACAAAAGAAGCTCAGATCCAAGCAGATTTTGATGAAGCAATTGCTGCAGATGAAGAATTAGTAAACTTCAAAGACGGTTCAGCTTCAGTATTCGCGAATATTGAAAGCCGCGAGGAGGCATTGGAGAGTGTCCAGTCTGCTGTAACTAGTTTACAAGAAGAAGCAGAAAAGCTACAAGGATTTGAAGAGGAAACATTACCGATCGAGGCAATTCATGCATTTGCAGCGACAATAAATGAAATCAATTCCATTGTAACTGATTATGCTGCTTCCTATGAAGAACAACTCGAACAAGAGAAACAAATTTTTGAATCTTTTGGTTCTGAAGAGGCAGATTTTGATACTCTTTACGATGGAGTAGAAACCCTGAATGGAACAAGTGATGCAAATTTAAGTCAGATTCAACCTCTGATAGATTTATTAGCTGCTTTTGATACACAAGAAACGGAGCTAGTTTCGGAATTAACGGCATTGCAAGAACAATAAGGAGGATTAATCACTATGAAAAAATCACTATTATTGCTTTTATCTTTAACTGCTTTAGCAGGATGTAGCAGTGGAGAAGCTGATGAAAATGACGCTTCCCAAGCAGAATCTTCAAATGAAACAACTGAAAATGTGGATACTTCGAGTGAAGGAGAAGCTTCCAGCGAAAATTCTTCAGAAGAAACTTCTGGCGAAAGTGAACTTCCTGATGAACCAGTTGCATATGAGTATGAAATAAATCCTGGTATTTTTACGGTTGAACCGATCAATGAAGCTTCTCCAGAAGTCGCATTGTTAACATTTGACGATGCTCCTCAACCACCTGATAGCCATGCTATTGAAATTGCTAATACAGTTAAAGATAAAGGTGCAAATGCCATTTTCTTTTTAATTGGCCAATTTTTAGAAGATGAGGAAGCAAAACAAATTGTAAAAGAAATATACGATATGGGCTTTGAAATTGGTAATCATTCCTATTCTCACCCTGATTTTTACACCCTTACTTACGAAGAACAACAAGAGGAAATTACCAAAACAAATCAGTTAATTGAAGATATTACCGGTGAAAAACCTCGCTTCCTTCGTCTTCCTTATGGCCAATTTGATGAAAATACTTTAGCGATTATTGAAGAAGAAGGTATGACAATGATGAATTGGACTTATGGCTACGATTGGGAAGAAGCATATATGAATGGTCCTGCTCTCGCTGATATAATGGTGAATACTGAATTCTTGGGTAGCGGAGCGAACTTATTGATGCACGACCGTCCATGGACTTCTGAAGCCATTGGTGATATTATCGATGGCCTGCGAGAAAAAGGCTATGAAATGGTAGATCCAAAACTAATTGCATCACCTGAACGGGAGGAAGAATAAGAAATGAAGAAATTATTAAAATTAACGACAGCTTTCGCTCTGCTTACTTTTACCCTTCCTTCCATGAATGAGGTTAAAGCAAGTGAAACAGAAGAACAAGCGCCTACTTCTTTATCTTTACGTGAGAATTCATTTTTAACAGCACCTGAAATGAATAATTTACCGCAAAAGTTTTATTATGACAGTGGTATTTCTATTTCTTATCCAGAAGACGGAGTAAAAGGAATTTACCTGACTGCCAATTCTGCAGGTAATCCTGATAAAATGGATGAAATGATCACTTATTTAGATAGCAATGATTTGAACGCGATGGTAATCGATATTAAAGATGATCATGGTTACGTGACAGCTGAATTTGATACAGAAGACGATCATATGATAAGCAATACAATTAATACGATTGAGGATATTAAAGGACTACTTAAGAAATTCGAAGAAAAACAAATTTATCCAATTGCTCGTATTGTTGCATTTAAAGATACGCTGCTAGCAGAAAAACAACCGGAAATGTCTTTCCGTCATGGTGACGGGACTGTATGGACTGCAGGAAATGGTGAAGCCTTCATCAATCCTTTCCTGAAAGAAACATGGGATTATGCAGTAAATGTTGGAATCGAAGCCGCAAAAGTCGGTTTTAAAGAAATTCAATTTGATTATGTCCGTTTCCCAGAAGGTTTTGAAGTTTGGGGAGATGAATTGAGCTATGATATGGGGGAATACGCAAATCTAGATATGGATGACACACAAAAACGTGTTCAAGCAGTCTCTGATTTTGTTGCTTATGCTCATGAGAAGCTATTGCCTTATGGTGTTGACGTTTCTGTAGACATCTTTGGATATGCAGCAACCGTTCCAGAAGCACCTGGTATCGGTCAAAATTTTGGTAATATTGCTTCAAATGTTGATGTTATTTCTTCTATGATCTATCCAAGTCATTGGGGAGTATCTTACTTTGGAATTGATACACCAGATTTGTATCCATATGAGGTTGTTGATGAATACATGAAGGTTGAATTACCACTATTAGAGTCATTAGAAAGCACTCCAATTACTCGTCCATGGCTTCAAGACTTTACGGCCTCTTATTTAGGAGCTGGTTACTATAAGGAATATGGTAATGCAGAAGTAATGGCTCAAGTACAAGCCTTAAAGGATCATGACGTACATGAATTCCTATTATGGAATGCCGGAAATGAGTATACTTATTAAAACAAAAAAAATCTGAGAACTTTCTCAGATTTTTTTTGTTGATCTTTCTTATTTAATCGATAAGAATGTTTTGGTTTGTAGATAGCAAACACAGATAAGTTTGCGTAACTTTTTTCTTTTTAATTTGTTCCAACGCTTGTCGGTAAACAATCATTTGCCCTTTGTATTTGGAAACAACTCCTTCTATGTTCTCCCCGACGTAATCAGTTTTAAAGTCAAAAAGAATGATTTCATCTGAATACTCAATGAAACCATCAATAATCCCATGGATCAATAAATGATCATCAGAGCTAGGCGAAATACCTTCAAAAATATTCCCTGCTTTCATTAACATGGTAAAAGGAACTTCTTGATGAACCATTGATGCATCTTCCTGAACTTTCTTTCCTAAATCAGTTTCAAAGAAATCAAGAATAAGCGAATGATCGATTCGTTTTGCGACATTTTCCTTTATCGTGCCCTTTTCAACTAAGTCATTAGTAAGTTGTTTAATATGTGCTTCAGTAATTGGCTTTCCTAAAGTAAGATTTTGTAGAACATAATGTACAGCAGTTCCAATCTCAGCGTTTGTAGGAATAGTTTCCTCTTGAAGAAATTTTGGACGAGAAAGCCTAGGCTCTACAAATCGACCTGCATCTCCTTGTTGACCGACTTCCAACTGGAGCAGTTGCGCATTGTCAGGATCTTCAAAGAGACGTTTAATTTCTGATACCGATTGATAGCTGGTTGTTTGCGTAGCCGCTTCGTGAGGGTACTCTGCTTCCATCAGTTTCACAGCCGTTTCAAAGTCAATTGATATTCGATTTTTTTCTGCTTTATCCTCTACCAAAGAAAGAATTTTTTTATCCCAATCAACTTCATTTTCTAAGTTCACAGTTACAATATTACCCAATAAATCTTCAGAGTTCATAAATGAAATTGAAAAATCGACTGGATAATTTGATAATTCTCCACGGTAATTTTTGATTTGTGAATCTGGGTCGATTATTTGATGCCGGTAAAGTGCCAGACCAATCCACTGCATGAAGTTATTAGCGGATAAACGAAGATGGTCTGGAAGAATACGATTGAACGATTCGTCGGCCATCCCCCACTCTTGCCACATTTTTTCTTTTGATTCATACGAACCTACTAAAAATATTTTTTGTTCTGCCCGAGTTAAAGCTACATACAATTTTCTCATTTCTTCTGCAAGTAGATTTTTTTTCTTATCATTCGCAAAAGCATAGGTAACTAAGGAGGGATATTTGATTCTGTTTTCAACATCAACGTAATCCGTGCCAATGCCATATTTATCAGAGAATATATAGCTTTTTCTTAAGTCCTGCATGTTAAACTGTTTTGACATATCCATGATAAATACAATTGGAAATTCTAATCCCTTGCTTGCATGAATCGTCATAATTCTAACGGCATCTTCATCTTCGCTAAAAGTGGTTGGCTCAGCTAAATCTTGGTCTCGTTCTTGGATTCTTTCAATAAAGCGAACAAACTGAAATAATCCTTTATAGTTCGTAGCTTCATATTTTTTTGCACGTTCATACAAAGCATGAAGATTCGCTACTCGTTGCTTACCGGAAGACATTCCACCAACATAGTCAATAAAATTTGTTTCTTCATAAATTCGCCAAATTAATTGCACCAAATTATTTTGTTTTGTGTATTCACGCCATCCATTTAATTGATTCATAAATCGAGTAAGTTTTTGATAACAATCTTCATTTTCTTTCGAAGAATCAACTTCTTCTTCGTTATAGAGCTTGATGAATGATTGAACGGAATCATAATAATCGCCGCTTTGCTGAGCAAGTCGAATGGCTGCTAATTGCCGCTCATTTAAACCAACAATCGGCGAACGTAATACTGCAGCCAAAGGAATATCTTGTCGTGGATTATCAATGGTTTTCAATAGTGATAAAATTACCGTTATTTCTGTACGCTGAAAGAAACTTTGAGAATCATTTAATATAAGAGGAATTCCATATTCCTTGAAAGTTTCCAAAATCAACAAGTTATTCTTTTTTGTTGGAGTTAGCAATACAATATCTTTGTATTGAACCATACGATCTGTTTTTTTCTTTTTATCATAGATTGTCGTGTTTTTATTAATTAAATCGCGTATTTTTTGAGCAACCATGGTTACTTCACCAGTTGCTTTATCATCAATATAGGTCTCAAGCTCACTGTCTTCCTGCATAGTGTATTCATCAGTAACAGGAATTTCTTCTTCTTTATTACTGTTTTTTAAATAGATTAAGAGCTCTGTTTTAGCGTTTGAATCATTTGGAAAGTTTTTGTTTCCTTGCTTTAATTCGGCAAGTTCGTCATACTCCATCTGACCCACATCTTTATTCATTAATTGAGTGAAAATAAAATTTGTAAAAGAAATAACTTCTCCACGAGAACGAAAATTTTCGGCTAAAATAATTCGTTCACCATTCTCATTTTTAGCAAATTTTTCATATTTTTGTAAAAATAGCCCAGGATCAGCCAAGCGAAAAGCATAAATGGATTGTTTGACATCGCCAACCATAAATAAATTTTCCGTCTCAGGCTGGTGCCTCGTCACGCCAAAGAGTATACTCTCTTGAAGCTGATTCACGTCTTGGTATTCATCAATCAGCACTTCTTGAAACTTGCCTCGATAATAAAAGCAGGCTTCGCTGGGTGCCCTTTTTCCATTTCTCAGAGGCAGTAATATTTCTAGTGTCAAATGTTCTAAATCATTAAAATCCAATGCGTTGTCTGATAGCTTTTGTTGCCAATATTCCTCTGTAAAAAGAGTGGTTACTCGAATCATTTCATCGATAAATGGTTTGGTCTGCTCAATGATTTCTTCTTGTTCTTCTAAAGAGCGTGTAAAGAAATTTTCTTGAAGTTTTCCAATCTCTTTTTTACTTTGATCACGCAACTGCTTCATTTGTTGAATGATTTCTTTATCAGGATTGTCTTTTTTGGTACTAGGCCATCTTGGAAAACGAAATTCTTTTAATAATTCATAGGCTTTTTGATATTCATCAGCAATAATCGCTTCTTGAATCTCAATGAGCCTAGCTCTTTCTACTGCTATCAACTCACGATGTTTATCAGTTGTTTCTGAATCCCCTGCCAAGTGAACAGCTCGTTCAAGTGTATAAATAGTTCCTTCCAGCTCTCTTTTGATTTGAGGCTTCAGTAAATTTTGATAGAGATCACTCTTTTCTAGCCCATTACTCATATCATAAAAATTTGACAAATTTGACAGCCATTTTCTGGGATTAGGATTTGCTCTAGAAAAGTTATATAAAGAAAAAATCAATTCTTTTAATCCTTCATCGTTTCTATCGTTGGAATAGGCTTTTGCTAATTGCTTAAAAAACGTTCCAGATTCTCCGTATTGTTCTTCTTTCAACTCTTCCCAAACATCTTCTTTTAACATCTCTACTTCAATTGTGTCTGCAACAATTCGAAAGACTGGATCAATATCGATCAAGTAGAAAAAACGTTGAATAACACGTAAACAAAAAGCATGAATGGTACTGATGTACGCCTGAGGTAACAGTGTAGTCTGCCGTAATAAATGATGATATTGTTCATCTGTTGTTGCCGCGTTAATCGCATCTTGAATGGCAATTCGAATTCTTTCTTTCATTTCAACAGCTGCTGATTCAGTAAAGGTGACCACGAGCAATTCATCAACGTTTACACCGTTTTTTATCTTTTCGATGATTCTTTGAACTAATACAGTAGTTTTTCCTGATCCGGCAGAAGCAGCTACAAGGATATTATTTCCGGTTTGATAAATAGCTTGCCACTGTTCATCTGTGAAGCGTTCATTCTTTGTTTTTGGAGGAATCATTGCCATCTCTTTCGCTCCCTTCTTCCAATTCTTCTTGAAGCTTTTGTAATACTTTTGATTTATCTAATTTTTCTAATCGTCGATATCGATTTTCAGCTAATGTACTATCAAATTGAGAGATTGCCCGATAGGGTCCTTGAATGGATGGAATGTAGAGCTTATCTTTCACTGGATTCATCTTCAATTCACCGGATAAAATTTGATTACCGGCCTCTTGAATTCTTCGACGATTGTTTTTTATTAATAAGTCCAATTCTTCTCTAGTTACTAAATCGTTGACATTTGAATAAAACGAGCCAGACTTTTTATAACGGAATGGTAATACCAAAGCAGACTCTCCAAGCTCTACATCCGGTTCCATTATTTTCGTTAGTTCTGTTTCTGCAATTAGCAGCCCCTTTAATTTATGTTCGGAAAGAAGCTGCTTTTTGAACTCTCCCTCTTCGGGCTTAATAAGTGCCTTTAATAAAGGGTTCTTTACATGAAGATAAAAAGCACCTGCAGGTTCTGCATTAGAAGCTAATAATCGATCGGCATTTAACATCGCAATATCTAAATAAGTAATCATTTGCATTGCCAATCCATAATAAGCATCAATAAAATCAAAAGAATGTTGGCTTGATTTGTAATCCAGCACAGATAAATACTGCTTTCCATCTTTTTCAATTTTATCAATTCGGTCGATTTTCCCTCTTAAATATAGTTTTCGGTCGTTCTTTAATGAAAAAACCATTCCTTCTAATTCATTTTCCATACCTGGAGGACCAAAGATTGCTTCCGTTCTTACATTTTGAAAAGTAGTGAGCGAACGCTGACCATAAATAATAGTGGAGAGATGCTCAATTGTTTCATTCAATTGCTCTTGAATAAACTTCATGCGGTTCGAACTCGATAAAATCGCATATTTATCCATCCCGAAGAGATGGACCAGAATTTCTTGTGCAATTTTTTGGACTGTATCAACTGATAACTGATCTGCTTGGGCCATGCGTCTTACTATATGCTCTAATGCTTCATGATAGAACTCACCGGCACCAGCTGGAGAAAGCTCATATTTCTGCCTTTCTTTTAATCGCAGACCATATTGCAAGAAATGGCTATAGGAATCCAAGTAGTAACTTTCCAGTTGAGAAACAGAAAGAAAAAGATTCTT
The DNA here is from genome assembly GCF_003955755.1 of Jeotgalibaca ciconiae. Lineage (NCBI taxonomy): Bacteria > Bacillati > Bacillota > Bacilli > Lactobacillales > Carnobacteriaceae > Jeotgalibaca > Jeotgalibaca ciconiae. The sequence goes on from NZ_CP034465.1 coordinate 2,732,000, forward strand.
ACCATAAAGTTTTTCTGCAATTTCCGGTGTTAATTGTTCAGGGATATTTTTATATTTCAAGCTTCTAAAAATACGTTCCATTACTTTCACAGACTCTTTATCTCGATACAAGAACGAAAGGATATTTCTCCAGATGAATGGCATTTTATCCTCAGTAGTGAATTGATTTCTTATTAACTTCACCAGTTGACTAATATTCTGAACCTTGCTGCCAATAAAATCTTCTGGTTGACTTGAATCGGTAATATCTGCCGCTTTATGTTGAATAGATAAATTCAAATCTTTGGAAATGCGGGCGATATAAGGGGATATTTTTTGAATTCGTGTACTGCCATCCACGCTTAATGGATAAGTAATATATAATTTTTTTGTAGCCGCTAAAAAAGCTTGGTAAGCGATAAAAGGTTCGGATGCAGTAGACTCTGAAATCGAGAGAGACAAATATTTATTTTCAGCTTGTAAAGTACTTTGTAATGTTTCTCGTTCTTCTTCTGTTAATAAAGAGCGATTTTCATGGACTTTTGGTAAATTTTCTTGTGTTGCGCCAATGATAAAAGCAACTTTCGCAGGTTGAAACCGAGCGCCTTCTATACTTGAAAAAACCACTTCATCTAATGCAGGCGGTACAATACTATAAGTTGCTGTTTCAAAACCAGTCATTAAAATCTCATGGAATGTTCTCGCATCAAAAGGAGTATCACCCAACGTCTCAACGTACTCATCTAACAGTAATATAAATGTTTTCCATAGCTGTTCATGCTGCCGCGCTTTTTCTAGATCATTATCTTCGATAGCGGCATCACGCCAAAAAATGATTTGTTCATCGATTCGATTCTTTTCCAGAAATTGGTAAATTACTGTAGCAGCTTCCCTGCCAGTTTTTACGGCTTGTAATTTTTTATAAAATGGTAATAAGCGAGATTGTAAAAAGACTTTGATTTTATTGGCCTCCGCCATTCCAAGTGGTTGATTCTCTGATTGTAACTCTTCATCTACTTCACTGAAACGATAGGCAGACCATTCATTCTTTTGAAACCAAGCATTTCCTTCGTAACCATATGCCAACAGTATATTTTCGGTTTTATCAATCGTATCACGGTATTCTTTTAAAAGTTCTTTTTTCTGTTTAATTGAAAGATCTTCATTATTTTCTACTGTAGGTATCAGTAACTCTGTCCGCAGCAGTCGCATAATATCAGGGTATCGCCAATAATTAAAGCGCACACGGAATAAACTATCAATAAAGTCTGTAAAGGGATGATGCCTCATTTCTTCTGCTTTATCGTAGAAAACTTCCAAATTCGCTTTTTGGAACAACGGTTTCAGAATTGTTTCGTAATCCTCTACGCGTCGAGCTAAAATAATAAAATCTTTATAACGATATCCTTTCTCAACTACCAGCCGATTAATACTATTAGCAATATGAAAGATTTCTGCCTGTTTTGTATCGCACGACCAAATTTCGATTTCTTTTTCAAAATGTTTATTCTCCAATTGCAGAGTGGGACTTTGTTTACTTCCAGAAGTAGATTGAATCCAATAATTATCCAGTTGAATAATTCCTTCTTGATAACCATCTGTTTGAGAAACAATTTTTTTATCATGAAGAATAGGAATGTTTTTACTTCTTGCAAATTGATACAATTGAAAGTATGTACTCCCAGCAGCATGAAAGAGATTTGTTAATTCAGGCGGACCTTCAACGTAAGCCTTGTCTAAATCCAATATAACACTTACTCTAGCTGCTTGATGAAGAAACGCTTGAATGATTTGCAGTTCTTGTGCACTGAAATAATAATAACCATCAATATAGAGATAAGTATTCTCTGCATTTGTTTCATAAATACAATTTGCCAAGCTTTCTAATAAAAATTCGTACTGGATATAATTCTCATCAACAACCGTACAATATTTTTTATAGATTGAAAGGATTTCCCTTATTTTTTGCTGTTGATCCAGTAACCTGGGCGAATCGCTTTGATAGCTAATAGATGCTTCTAAATCTTCAACTGAAATATTCCCTGCTTTAAATTCTTTAAATAGATCTGTCAGCTGTTGAATGAATCCTTCTTTTTCTATTTCTCTTCTGAATAAAATGAATTCCTCTTTTGAATCGAGTAAAAGTTTTCGTAATAACATGCTGATTCCAGAATCGCTTAATCGTTTCTTTTGAAAAACCTCTTTATCTTTTAGAAAAAACCATGCTAAACGACTAAAACTAAATATTTGCAAATTGATGGAACCGATAAAAGGACTATCTTCCTCTTCATCCGATTTCCATAGTTTTTCTAGAATTTTCATTTCACCTTCAAATTTTGCATGTTCAGGGACAATAATGAAAAACTTTGCATCTGGTTGCTCATTCATTATTTGTTTAATATCTTGAATATATTCTGTTCGCTTATCAGCCGTTCCTTGGCCGATTATAAATTGAAGAGTCATACAACCATCCTCTTTTCTTAACTGAGAGTATTTCCTAATGATGATATCATTCACTATTTTATCATACTTCATAAAAAATAGAGGAACTGAGTATCAAACTCAGCTCCTCTATTATAATATTCATCCGATATTATTTTGTTTAATCTTCGTCGTGAATTTGTCGAATTAATTCTTCAATCTTATTTCCATAATCAATTGATTCATCACGCTTAAATACTAATTCAGGTGTACGATATAAAGTTAAACGAGAACCTAACTCTTTGCGGATTAATCCAGTTGCTTTTTCTAAACCTAACTGAATGTTCTCTCGTTCACTTGCTAGTTCTTGTAGCGTACTATAGTAAATTGTTGCGTTTTGTAAATCGCCTGTTAAGTCCACATCGGTGATTGTAACATTTTGGACTCTCGGGTCTTTGATTCGTTTAGACAAGATGTCATTGACTTCACGTTGAATTTCTTGCTTTACCCTACCAGCTCGATAGTTTGCCATGGGAATCTCTCCTTTATAACTACTATTAATAATAAGAATATACTTATTTTCTAGTAATTTCAACCATTTCGAATGCTTCAATGACATCATCTTCACGAATGTCATTGTAGTTTTCAATCATGATTCCACACTCAAAGCCATTTTTCACTTCACGAACATCGTCCTTGAAACGTTTTAGAGAAGCTAATTCGCCTTCGAAGATAACAATGTTATCACGAATTACACGAACACCACTACTTCTTTTGATGACTCCGTCTGTGACAAATGCACCACCGATTGTACCAACTTTAGATACTTTGAAAGTTTCACGAATTAAAGCCTGACCAGTGATTTTTTCTTCGTATTCAGGATCAAGCATCCCTTTCATAGCTGTTTCAATTTCATCAATTGCGTTATAAATAACGCGGTGCAGACGAATATCTACACTTTCTTGTTCTGCTTGAATTTTTGCTTGTGGTGTCGCACGAACATTAAAGCCAATAATGATTGCATTACTTGCAGCAGCTAAAGTAATATCACTTTCGTTGATAGCGCCCACTGCAGAGTGAATAATGCGTACACGAACACCCTCTACTTCGATTTTCTTCAAGCTGCCTGCCAATGCTTCAACAGAACCTTGTACGTCAGCTTTAATAATAACGCCAACTTCTTTTAATTCTCCTTCTTTCAGGCTAGAGAATAAGTTGTCGAGTGTTACTCTATTTTGACCAGAACGTGATTCCATTTGAGCACGTTTTGTCCGCTCTTCGCCCACTGAACGCGCTGTTTTTTCATCTTCGAATACTACGAAACGATCTCCTGCTTGCGGAGCTTCGTTCAATCCAGTTATTTCGACCGGCATAGATGGACCAGCTGTTTTTACACGACGTCCTTGGTCGTTCGTCATTGCACGAACTCTACCATGTGTGTTACCAACAACAATTGGGTCTCCAACTTTTAATGTTCCGCCTTGTACTAGTAAAGTTGAAATTGGCCCTTTTGATTTATCTAAGCGAGCTTCAATAACACTTCCGATTGCTAAACGATTTGGATTTGCTTTCAACTCTTGAACTTCAGCAACTAAAAGAATCATTTCTAATAAGTCATCAATTCCTTGACCAAATTTTGCAGAAATATTTACGAAAATTGTGTCTCCGCCCCAATCTTCTGGGATTAATTCGTATTCTGTCAGTTCTTGCATTACTCGTTCCGGATTTGCGGTTGGTTTATCAATTTTGTTTACAGCAACAATAATAGGAACATCAGCAGCTTTTGCATGGTTTATTGCTTCAACGGTTTGTGGCATGACACCATCATCCGCAGCTACAACGATAATCGTGATATCAGTAACATCTGCTCCCCGTGCACGCATAGTTGTAAATGCCGCATGCCCTGGTGTATCCAAGAACGTAATTGGCTTATCATCGATTTCGACTTGGTAAGCACCAATATGTTGCGTGATTCCACCTGCTTCACTCAGACTCACTTTTGTATTACGAAGCGAATCGAGCAAAGTGGTTTTACCATGGTCAACGTGCCCCATAATTGTCACAACTGGCGGACGTGTTACTAATTCGTCTTCATTTTCTTCTGCATCAAAATAAACTTCTAAATCGGACACATCTACTTCCACTTTTTGCTCTGCATTAATACCATAATCAGTAGCAATTAATTCTAATGTATCCGAATCAAGTGGTTGATTTTGAGTAGCAACAATCCCCATCAAGAACAATTTTTTGATGATTTCCGCTGGTTCACGATGCAGCTTTTTAGCAACATCTTGAATATTCATACCTTCTGTATAAATAAATGTTTCTGGCAATTCACGGAACTTTCTTTGTGGAACTGGTGGTTTAGGAGCACGATTATCGCGTTTGTTTTTACGATTGCGCTTATTGAATCCGCCTTTTCCTCTATTATTAAAGTTCCTGTTAGCATTCCCAGCTTTGGGACCACGGTTTCCTTGACTAGCAGCTGCTTTCGGAGCCTCTGTCTTTTTAGGCGTTTCTTTGCTCTCAGCAGGCTTATTTGTATTTTTATTATTCACTTGCTTAGGCGGTGTATTGCTTTTTCTTTGGGTATTTTTATTTTCATTTTGTGAAACATTTGTATTTTTCTTATTTTGGGAAGATACAGGTGCTTCATTTCTATTCTTCATTGTTTTATCCATTTTTTTAACATCCTCATCTTCCATTATTGACATGTGGCTTTGAAAATTTAGTCCGGCTTTTTTTGCTTTTTCAAGAACATCTTTACTCGACATTTTGTGTTCTTGCGCATATTCATAGACTCTTTTTTTAACCATGTCTTCACCTTCCTTATCTCATGTTGTTCGTTCCTTTCAGTTTAAAATAACTGTCTGCAAAACCTTTATCAGTAAAAGCACAAATAGAGCGGCTCTTTCCAATTGCTTGACTAATTTCTTCAGAAGAAAAAATGATTTCGAGTGGAACATTGTAATAGGTGCATTTATTTACCATTTTTTCTTTCGTATTCTCACTACAGTCTGCTGCAACAAGAACCAACTTTGCTTCATTGCGCTGAACCGCTTTAATAGTGAGCTCTTCACCCGTAATTAACTTTCTAGCTCTCGTTGCTAAGCCAAGTAAGTTCAGTTGTTTTTTATACTGATCCATTTATTTGGCTCCTAGCTTTTTGATGATCGACGTATTCATATAATTCTTGATAGAATTCTTCAGATACTTCTACCTCAAATTGACGTTCAAGCAGCTTATTTTTTTTAGCTTTTTCAACTAAAAGGGGTTCCAGAGAAACATAGGCTCCTCTGCCATTTTTTTTGCCAGAAGGATCTATTTCCAACGCTCCTTCTGGAGTACGGACAATCCGAATCATTTCTTTTTTTGGTTTCATCTCATTTGAGACAATACAGCGACGCATAGGAATTTTTTTCTTTTTCACAAGGTGTCACTCCTTATTCATCTATGGAATTATCTAATAACTCTTCATAATCTTCTTCTGGATCTAATTCTACTTCCGCAATGCGATTCTCGGCTTCATCAGGATCCAAAATATCTTCATCGATTTCATCTTGAAGTTGAATTTGCTCTGAATCATCGATTGGATCAAGATCTTCGATATCCTGCACAAATTCTTCTGTGATTTGTGCATCATCATCAGCAAATTCGTCTGTTGCTGCTACTTCGTATATTTCATCTACTTGCTCATTTTTTTGCATCAATTCACTATAGTCAGTTTCAGATTTAATATCAATCTTATAGCCAGTCAATTTCGCTGCTAAGCGAGCATTCTGGCCTCTCTTACCTATAGCAAGAGAAAGCTGATAATCGGGAACAACAACCGTACAGCTGCCGTGTTCTGGTTCAAAGTCTACTTGGATTACTTGCGCTGGGTTTAAAGCATTTGCGATGTATTGTGAAGGATCTTCATCCCACTTTACAATGTCCATGTTTTCGCCTTTTAATTCATTTACAATTGCCTGAACACGTTGTCCGCGTGGGCCCACACAAGTTCCAACTGGATCAACATTTATATCGCGTGAACGAACTGCAATCTTCGAACGATCTCCTGCTTCACGAGCAATTGACACAATTTCAACGACGCCATCATATATCTCCGGTACTTCTTGCTCGAATAGGCGTTTTAATAAGTCAGGATGGCTCCGGCTTACAAAAATTTGTGGTCCTTTTGAAGTATTCTCAACTTTTGTAACATATACTTTAATACGGTCATGCGGTTGGAATTCTTCGCCAGGAATTTGTTCTTGTTTTGAAAGAACAGCTTCGATTTTACCTAGATTTACATAGATATAACGAGAATCTTGACGTTCTACCACACCATTTAAAATATCATTCTCATAAGCAATAAATTCATCATAAATAATACTGCGCTCTGCTTCACGAATACGCTGCATAATTACTTGTTTTGCCGTTTGAGCCGCAATACGTCCAAAATCACGCGGTGTTACTTCAAAACGGATTTTATCACCTATTTCGTACCCTTTATTAATTTCCAAAGCTTCTTCAATGCTGACTTCTAATGTTGAGTCAAAGACCATGTCAACAACTTCTTTTACTGAATAAACATGGATATCCCCTGTTTTATCGTTAAACTCAACTTCAACGTTTTGCGCCTGTCCATAATTTCTTTTATAAGCAGAAACTAAGGCCGCTTCAAGCGCACTTACTACGATTTCCTTTGAAATGCCCTTATCTTTTTCTAATATATCAAGAGCACTAAGCATGTCTTTGTTCATTTCTCATTCACTCCCTACTAAACTTTAAAATTGGATTGCCAGTCTTGCTTTTGCGATTTTATCGCGTGGAATCTCGACTGTTTTTGTTCTAGTTTTTACTTTAATCTCCAATTGAACAAAATCTTCCGTGACAGCAAGAAGAGTACCTTCATGAAACTTTTCTCCTTCAATTGCTTGATAGTAGGATAGATGTACATAGCTTCCAATTGCGTTTTGTAAATCTTTATCAGTTTTTAATGGTCTTTCTGCACCCGGAGAGGAAACTTCTAAGAAATAAGCCTGAGGAATTGGGTCTGGATCCATTGCATCCAATATGTCACTTACACGCTCACTTACCCACGCGCACTCTTCTATATCAATTCCACCTGGTTTATCAATGTAAATTCGCAAAAACCAGCTTTTACCTTCTTTCAGAAATTCTACGTCAACCAATTCAAAGTTACGCTCTTCGACTACAGGTAAAACTGCTTCCTTTACAACATCAACTACTCGGCTCACAAAAACCCTCCCTTTAATATATATCAATCTTTTTAGTGCCCAATGCGTTAAAAAGAGCGAGCGTCTCCGCTCACTCCCTCAGCAACTTTATTCTCTCCAAATCATACACTATTGGCCAATAAAATGCAAGAAAAGCCCCTTTTACTCTCCTAAAGAATTAAAAATCAAATAATGATAACTGATTTTCGTCCGGCATCCCATCTAAAACGCCATTTTCAGTCATATAATCGATAATTGTTTTTGAAACTTTTCCTCTTGTTTGTAAGTCTTGTTTGGATAAAAACGGCTGGTCTTCTCTAGCAGCAACAATTTGCTTAGCAACGTTTTCTCCCAAACTTGGTACAGCTCGAAAAGGAGCAATCAGACTGTTGCCTTCAATAATAAAATGAGAGGCATCCGACTTTTCAATATCTACCATTTTAAACTCGAAGCCGCGTTCAACCATTTCATTCGCTAATTCCAAGACTGTTAATAAATTTTTCTCTTTGACAGAAGCTTCCAGTCCCTTGTCCATAATTTCTTTCATTCTGGTCTTAATAACTTCTTTCCCTTGCGACATGGCAACAAGATCAAAATCATATGCCCGAACGGAGAAATAAGCGCAGTAATACAATAAAGGATCATGAACTTTAAAGTAGGCAACACGTAAAGCCATTAATACATAAGCAGCCGCATGGGCTTTCGGGAACATATATTTGATTTTTAAACACGATTGAATATACCATTCTGGTATATTTTTCTCTCGCATCTCAACTTGCCACTCATCTGGAATTCCTTTTCCTTTACGAACACTTTCCATAATCTTGAATGCAAGTCCGTCTTCTAATCCATGATAAATTAAATAAACCATAATGTCATCCCGACATCCAATTACGTCTGCCAATGGAATGTTGTTCTCACGGATTAATGTTTCAGCGTTTCCTAAGTAAACATCCGTACCATGTGAAAGGCCAGATATTTGAAGTAATTCAGCGAATGTAGCAGGTTTTGTTTGTTCCAACATGCCACGAACAAAACGCGTACCAAATTCTGGTACTCCAAGTGTGCCGGTTTTACTGTATATTTGTTCTGGAGATACCCCTAAAATTTCTGTTCCACTAAAAATCTTCATAACATCCGGATCATTCGGCGGGATGGTCTCAGGATCAATTCCCGATAAATCTTGAAGCATACGAATCATTGTAGGATCATCATGGCCAAGTATATCAAGTTTTAATACATTATCGTGAATGGAATGGAAATCAAAATGAGTCGTTTTCCATTCAGATGTTTGATCATCGGCTGGGAATTGGATAGGTGTAAAGTCATATACGTCCATATAGTCCGGAATAACGATAATACCACCTGGATGCTGGCCTGTTGTCCTCTTTACCCCAGTACAACCTTTTGCCAGACGATCAATCTCAGCCCCGGAAAAATGATGACCATGATCCCTTTCATATCCTTTCACATATCCATAGGCTGTCTTGTCTGCAACTGTACCGATTGTTCCTGCACGATAAACATAATCTTCCCCAAATAACACCTTTGTATACGCATGTGCCTGTGCTTGATACTCTCCCGAAAAATTTAAATCGATATCGGGAACTTTATCTCCGTAGAAACCAAGAAAAGTCTCAAAAGGTATATCATGCCCATCGCGGTCCATCATTGTGCCGCATTTCGGACAAGCTTTTTCATCTAAGTCGAAGCCAGAACCGATTGAACCATCATTGATAAAATGACTGTAATGGCAACCTGGACAACGATAGTGAGGCGGTAGTGGATTGACTTCCGTAATACCTGTCATGGTTGCGACAAAACTGGAGCCCACCGATCCCCTTGAACCTACTAAATAGCCGTCTTCATTACTTTTATGAACAAGTTTCTGTGAAATTAAATAGATAACGGCAAAACCATTTCCAATGATACTTTTCAATTCTTTTTCCAGTCGTTTTTCAACGATTTCCGGTAATTCTTCCCCATATAAGCGCTTCGCTTCGTTGTATGACAGCTCTTTAATCTCATCATTTGCACCTTCAATGTTCGGTGTATAAAGCTTATCTTTAATAGGTGTTACTTCTTCAATCATATCGGAAACTTTGTGAGTATTATAAACAACGATTTCTTTTGCTGTTTCTTTTCCTAAAAATTGGAAATCATTCAACATTTCATCTGTGGAACGGAAGTGTGCGTCTGGCAGGTTTAATTTCTTACCTTGATTCATCTTCAAAGATCCAATCAGGATTTCTCGATAAATGGCATCTTCTTTGTTTAAATAATGCGTATTTCCTGTCGCTACGACAGGCTTGTCCAATTCTTTCCCAATTGCAACAATTTGGCTGATAATTTCTTCCAAATCTGATTCATTTTTTACTAATTCTCTTTCGATTAAAGGTTTATAGATTCCTTTTGGCATGACTTCAATGTAATCATAGAATTTTGCTCGGTTGGAAGCTTCTTCTTTCCCTTTTTGCATCATAGCTTCAAAGATTTCACCATTGCTGCATGCCGATCCAATTAAAAGATTTTCGCGTTTTTCAATTAAAAGACTTCTTGGGATCCTCGGTTCACGATAATAGTACTGCACATGAGAAAGACTAATTAACTCGAAAAGATCTTTCAATCCAGCTTGATTCTTTGCTAATATGGTCGCGTGAAAAGGTCTGGCTTGTTTATATGAATCCCCTTTTCCAACTCCGTTATTCAGTTCATCATGATAATGAATATCGTGATCTTCCTCTGCTTCCTTCAAAAAGATCCAACATAAATGTCCGGTAGTTTCAGCATCATATACAGCTCGGTGATGCTGCTCCAGACTTACATTGTAACGCTTTGCAAGTGTATTTAAGCGATGAGATTTTAATTGAGGATGTAAAAAACGGGACAACTCTAACGTATCAATAACTGGGTTATCAGCTTCCGCTAGACCAATTCTTTCATAGCTCTTATTAATAAAGCCCATATCAAAAGAAGCGTTGTGTGCTACAAGGATACTGTTCTGGCAAAATTCTCTAAACTCTGGCATAACTTTTTCTTCGCTTGGCGCATCTTTTAGCATAGAGTCGGTAATTCCCGTTAGTTGAATAATCAATTGTGATAAAGGAACATTTGGATTAATAAATGCTTCAAAGGTATCAATCACGTTTCCTTTATACATTTTAACTGCCGCAATCTCAATAATCGTATCATATACTGCTGAAAGCCCCGTTGTCTCAACGTCAAATACTACATACGTACTTTCCGATAGTTCTTGATGTAAAAGGTTATATGCAACAGGGACACCATCGTCTACAATATTTGCTTCAATTCCATACAAAATCTTCACACCATGTTTTTTTCCAGCAGCATGTGCATCTGGAAATGACTGAGCAGTGGCATGGTCGGTAATAGCTATTGCTTTATGTCCCCATTTTGATGCTTGGGATACATAGTCGCCAATTGAATTTGTAGCGTCCATCAGGCTCATATTCGAATGTAAATGCAGCTCTACCCTTTTTTCGTCTTCTGGAGAGTGATCCTTTCTCTCCGGAACTCTTACTTCATTCACGTCTCGTGCATTGATTACTAGATCGCGCATATAGGTGTCTTCTTGAACATTTCCCCTAACACGAACCCAAATTCCTTTTTTAACTTTCTCAAAATTCAATTCATCTTTTTCGTTATTCGAAAACATTTTGACACTAAAAGAAGAAGAATAATCAGTAATTTTAAAAACTAGTATTTTCCTGCCAGAACGTAGCTCACGAATTTCACTATCAAAAACATTCCCCTGTACAATCACGGAACGTTCTTCTTCTGTGATGCTCGCCATTTGTCTAGTTTCCTCTTTTTCTGGAATAATCGAACCAATCTGTAGCGGACCTTCACCGACCCCATTATCGTTTCGTTTACTCTGCTCTGCTTCATACATCTTTAAATTTTTTTCCGCCTGTTGAATCATGATTGCTTCTTGCTCTTCTTTTCTTTCTAAATAACGATTCCGCATCTCTTCAGAAGCTTTTTCATTTAACTCGACTTGTATCTTAAATTCTGGAAACCCCAGAACCAGAAAATTTTGTTGAATGACAGAAAGATAATTATCCTTCAAATGATTTTTTGTAATTTCATTCGCTAATTGAAGAGTGACTATTCCATCTTTTACACTAGGTGCATGATTTTTTAGAATATCTTGCACAATCGGTGATGATATACCACTTCGATTTACAACAACATCCCAGTAGTCCAATATTTTTTCATCTGTTATTTTAGGTTCTTCCGTTTTTATTTGTAAATCGATCCTAGCGATAGTAGCAAAGGCACTGTTCAATCTTGTTGATAAAGCTTGAAATACTTCATAAGGAAGAATATCTGGAAATTGAAGCACAAAATTCCAAAGCTTTGATTTTTTATAAACGAATACCTGCTCAACATTACCTTCCTTTAAATAAGAAGAATATTCAGGTTCATTATGAAGTTGTATTTGTTCTAAAAGCTGTTGGAAAAGTTCTTTTTTATTCATCCTTTTACCCTACTTTCAAATAATATATGCTTATACACATATTTAAGCGTTAAAAATACTTTCTTACGAAAAAAATCCAAAGAAATCAACTGATATCCTTGAACTTTTTCTTTTAATTATTTTTCATCTATTATCCAAAGAAAAACCTTTGAATATCATTCCATGTAACTAGAATCATCAAAATAAATAATAAGCCGACCCCGATTACAGTAATGATTCCTTCTTTTTCTGCTTCCAATGGTTTGCCTCTTACTCCTTCTACAATGTTTAGTAGAATTTTCCCGCCATCTAAAGCTGGTATTGGTAACAAGTTAACCGTTCCTAAATTCACACTTAAAAAACCTAGGAAACTTAATATACTATAAAAGCCATAACTAACAACTTCTTCAGTTGCAGCATAAATCGCTACTGGTCCCCCGAATGCATTTATATCGAATCCTTTTGTAAACATAGAGACGATTAAACTAAAAATGGAACTGATAATCAACCAAGTTTGCGAAAAACCAAATAGTAATTTTCCGGTGAATGATGTATCAATCGGTTGCTGAACGCCAATTTGTCCATACTCATTTCCATTTTGATCTGTTTGAGCATTGGGAATCAATTGAATGTCGATTGGGGATGAATCATTCCCTTTTAAGACTGATAAAGTAACGGATTCATCCGGATGGCTCTGAATAATCTCAAGCAATTCTAACCAAGTGGAAGTTTTTTCTCCGTCAACTGCAGTTATCATGTCACCCTTCTCTAGTCCTGCAAGATCAGCCGGACTGCCAGCAACGACATCTCCTATCTGACTCTTATCAACTGCTACCCCGCCTTGCAGAAAGGCTAGTAATGAAAATACAACGATCCCTAAAATGAAGTTGTTCATCGGTCCTGCAAAGTTCGTCAGCATTCTGTTAACCAGACTCGCTGACTGGAACTGAACATCAATAGGTGCGACTTGTACTTCTGTACCGTCAGACTCAATAATTAAAGCATCTCGTTGTACATTATAACGAATCGGGGCTTCTTTTCCGGGAACGATTCCTTCTATGAATAATTCATTATCTAAATCATACGAAGTAAGTTCCAAAGGAATAGAATTTATTTGCTGTTTTTCACTCAAGTTAATATGAGTAATATTATTTTCATGATCCAGTACAACAGATAGAGACATACCGGCTTTTAGCTCAGTTTCGTCATCTCCATATCCAGCCATTCTAACATAGCCGCCAAGCGGAAAAAGCCGTATCGTATAGGTAGTATTATTTTTTCGATAAGAAAAGATTTTAGGTCCCATACCGATAGCGAATTCTCTAACGAGTATACCCGCTCGTTTGGCAAAATAAAAATGACCAAATTCATGAATAATTACGAGAATACTAAAAATTATGATAAACGTAAATATAGTTTGTATCAAACAAAGCACTTCCTAACTTATAGTTTGCTTTCATAGGTTAAATTAAATTAAGAACACTCAGCGTTAGTTGAAATAACGGCATAACGAACAGCATACTATCAAATCGATCTAAGATTCCGCCGTGTCCCGGTAATATTTTACCTGAATCCTTTACGCCAAAATAACGTTTATAAGCTGATTCAGTTAAATCACCTAATTGTCCAACAATGGATATTAATACCGCTAAAAGTACTACCATTAATATTGAAAGATTTAAAGGGTTATAAAGCTGAACAAAGAGAATCGCAATTATTATCGATAAAATCATTCCACCAAGAGAACCTTCAATTGTCTTATTAGGGCTGATGATGGGAGCTAATTTTGTTTTTCCAAATTGTTTTCCAACTAAATAAGCACCAATATCAGTTGCCCAGACAATCATCAACACAAACAAAACCATCAAGAAACTATAGGATGCGGTTTTTAAAAAATAATGAAAACCATTACCGATATAAATGGAAGCCAGTAAAAATACTCCGGCATCATCAAAAGTAAATTCGTTTTTAGATAATACAGTCATGACTAATAAAGTCATAGCGAAAAGAAAAAAGACATTCCAAATATCTAAATTTTCTGGAAGAAAGGATAAATATTTTTTCGGTAAAATAATTAAAATTGTTGCTATGGATGTTAAGAAACCTGTCATACTAAAGAAGTTTTTATTTTTCATGGAAAATATTTCTGAAACACCAATAACACCCATTCCACAAGTCCCAACCACTAAAGGCCACGAACCATACCAAACAATGGGTAATAAGACCAATAAAGCAACTATACCTGTAATTGTTCTAGTTTTCATACTTCACCTCACAAACCGCCAAAGCGACGATTTCTATGCTGGTACTCAGCAATCGCTTCGTTTAGGGAATTGGTGGAGAAATCTGGCCAGAATACGTCCGTGAAATACAATTCACTGTAAGCAATCTGCCAAAGTAAAAAATTACTGATCCTAATTTCTCCGCTTGTTCGAATAACTAATTCAGGGTCTTGATAATCTCGCAAGAATCCAGTAAACAGTTGATTGGAGATATACTCTTCGGTGATATCTTCAGAAGCAATTTTTCCTTGTTTTACTTTTTCTGCCGTATCTTTCACTACTTCCATGATTTCTTGACGAGAACCATAATTGAACGCAAAATTTAAAATCATTCCATCATTGTTTTTTGTTTCTTCTATTGCTCTTTGTACAACTGCTTTTGTTTTGTCCGGTAAATACTCGATCCATCCAATTGCAGTCACTCTGATGTTATTCTCAATCAATTCCGGCATAAAGACATCAAAGAAATCAATTGGCAAATTCATTAAAAAAGATACCTCTTCTGTAGGTCTTTTCCAGTTTTCTGTTGAGAACGCATAAAGAGTCAGTACTTTAACGCCTAATTTATTTGCATGAATGGCAATTTTCTTAACTGTATTCATGCCTTCTTTATGTCCGTATACACGGGGCATCATGCGTTTCTTTGCCCATCTTCCGTTTCCATCCATAATAATTGCTATATGATTTGGAATCTTACCGTTCTCATCGAAATGAGAATTATTTGATTTTTCAAAAAAAGCCATGCTCATGTACCTACCTTTTAGTAATTAACTCATTTCATTTTATCAAACATTTACATCAATACCAACACTGAATACAAAATTACAAAAAACTTATACAGAGTTAAATAAAAAAAACCCAGAATGACTCTGGGCATAAACATTATACATCTAACAATTCTTTTTCTTTATTTGTTGCAATTACATCGATGCGTTTTGTGCTGTTGTCAGTCAAGTCTTGGACTTTCTTTTCATTGGCACGTAATTCATCTTCTGTAATCTCACTATTTTTTTCAGCTTTTTTCAAAGCGTCCATAGCATCACGACGAATATTCCGAACAGCAATCTTAGCATTTTCAGTATCTTTTCCAACTAATTTTGCTAATTCTCTTCTTCGTTCTTCAGTCAACGCTGGAATAATGAGACGAATAAGAGTACCATCATTTGTTGGGCTGATTCCAAGGTCACTTTGATGAATCGCACGTTCAATGTCCCCAAGACTCGTTTTATCATATGGAGTGATTGTCAGCATTCTTGCCTCTGGAACACCGATTGAAGCCAGCTGATTAACTGGTGTTGGAACACCATAATATTCAACTTCAATACGATCTAGCAGACTAGCATTTGCTACTCCAGCCCGAATAGAACCTAATTCTCTTTCTAATGCTTCTTCCGCTTTTTTCATACGATCTTCTGTATTTTTTAAAATGTCTTTCATTATTTATTCCCCCTTACAGTTGTACCAATATCTTCTCCCATTATAACACGACGGATATTACCTGGAGTATTTAAATTAAAAACAACTAATGGAATATCATTATCCATACTTAAAGAACTTGCAGTAGAGTCCATTACTTGCAACCCTTTTGAAATAACGTCAAGATGTGTTAATTCAGTAAATTTAATAGCTGTTGTATCTTTCTGCGGATCTGCGGAATATACGCCATCTACATTATTTTTCGCCATCAAAATTACATCTGCTTCAATTTCAGCTGCTCTTAGTGCCGCTGTTGTATCTGTAGAGAAGTAAGGATTACCAGTCCCACCAGCAAAAATAACAATTCGACCTTTTTCTAAATGACGAATCGCTTTTCTGCGAATATAAGGTTCTGCTACTTGACGCATTTCAATCGACGTTTGAACACGAGTAGGTACCCCTTCATTTTCTAGCACATCTTGCAAAGCTAATGAGTTCATAACAGTTGCTAACATACCCATATAATCAGCTTGAGCGCGTTCCATTCCCATTTCAGCACCGGTTGTTCCACGCCAAATGTTTCCTCCGCCAACAATAATCGCAATTTCGACACCTAAGGCATGTATTTCTTTAATTTCTTGAACTACTTCTTTAATAACAAGAGGATTTATTCCAAATCCAACTTTACCGGCAAGAGCTTCACCGCTCAACTTTAATATAACTCGTTTATATTTAGGTTCAACCATTATAAATCCTCCATTTTTTCATCTGAAAATTCTAAAAAATTATTGTTAAATAACTTTTAGATATAGTTAAGTATAGTGAGAAAGCCTGAGACAACTGCCCCAGGCTCTATTTATATTTGACTATTTTTTAATTTGACTCATAACTTCATCAGCGAAGTTTTCTTGGCGTTTCTCAATACCTTCGCCTACTTCATAGCGGATAAATGATTTAACAACTCCACCATTTGTTTCAGCAAATTTTGAAACAGTTACATCTGGATTTTTTACGAATGGTTGATCATTCAATGAAATTTCACTTAAGAATTTATTTAAACGGCCTTGAATCATTTTTTCTACAATATTCGCTGGCTTACCTTCGTTTAAAGCTTGTTCTGTAAGTACTTTTTTCTCACGTTCTAGTTCTTCACTTGAAACTTCATCGCGAGAAACATATTTAGGGTTAATAGCAGCTACGTGCATTGCAACGTCTTTAGCTGTTTCAGCGTCAGCACCTTCAAGGACTGAAAGTACAACGATACGTCCGCCTTGATGTGAATATGCTCCAAATGATTCTGAATCAGTTTTGTCAACAATCTCGAAACGACGTAGAGAAATTTTCTCTCCAATTACGGATGTTGCAGAAGCGATTGTATCATTTAAAGTTCCCTCTTCTGTTTCAATTGCTAAAGCTTCTTCCACATTGGCTGGCTTGTTGCTGGCAATAAATGCAGTAATATCTTGAACTAACTTTTGGAATTTATCATTTTTAGCAACAAAGTCGGTTTCAGCATTAATTTCTACAACAACTGCTGTATTACCAGATACATATACATTTGCTAAACCTTCTGCTGCGATACGGTCAGCTTTCTTAGCTGCTTTAGCCATACCATTTTCTCTTAGGTAGTCAACTGCGTTATCCATATCTCCATCAACAGCTACTAAAGCTTTTTTAGCGTCCATCATACCAACGCCAGTCATATCACGTAATTCTTTTACCATTTTTGCGGTAACTTGTGCCATGTTAAAAAACCTCCTATTTATTTTCATTCATATAAAAACTGTCTCAAAATAGAAAATATGCTGGCTTTGTCCTGCTATATCATTCTTATTTTGAAACAGCCATTTTCAATCAATACATTCATTTAAAATGATTATGCGTTTTCGTTGTTACCTTCAACAACTTCCACGATTTCTTCCAATGAAGTTGCTTCATCATCGTTTGTGAAAGCTTCTTCTACTTCTTGATCAGTACCTTGGTTTCCTTCAATGAAAGCATCAGCCATTTTACCAGTAATTAATTTAACTGCGCGGATAGCATCATCGTTAGATGGGATTACAACATCAATTTCATCTGGATCGCAGTTTGTATCAACCATAGCTACGATTGGAATATTCAATTTGTGTGCTTCTTGAACTGCGATTCTTTCTTTTCTAGGATCTACGATAAACATTACATCTGGAACTCTAGGCATATCTTTAATTCCACCTAAGAATTTTTCAAGGCGATCTTGTTCTTTACGTAGTAAACCAACTTCTTTTTTAGGTAAAAGATCGAATGTTCCGTCTTCAGCCATTTTTTCAATATCTTTTAGACGTTTGATACGTTTTTGGATTGTATCCCAGTTAGTTAATGTTCCACCTAACCAACGGTGGTTAACGAAATATTGTCCTGAACGAATCGCTTCTTCTTTAATAGATTCTTGTGCTTGCTTTTTAGTTCCTACAAAAAGAGCTACTCCGCCATCTTCAGCGATATCGCGCATATAGTTATATGCTTGGTCTACCAATTTAACTGTTTTTTGTAAGTCAATAATGTAGATACCATTTCTTTCTGTAAAAATATATTGTTTCATTTTTGGGTTCCAACGGCGTGTTTGATGACCGAAGTGAACACCTGCTTCTAGCAATTGTTTCATTGAAATTACTGCCATTTTGTATTCCTCCATTTGGTTTTTTTATTTTCCTCCCCCAGTTTCTCTTACAAGTATGACTTCTACGAAGCACCCATGCTTGTATCCACTGAAGTGTGAAATGTAGTGTTTTAGCACCGTATTACATTATACTGTTATTTGAAAAAAATGCAAGAAAAAAGACAAGAAAATTTTCTTGAAAAAAATGGGAGATTGTCGCATACTTAAATGACCGAACATCTTAAGGAGGTTTTTGAATGTTCTATAATAATGTTGTACGAATTGTAAGAGCATTAATTTTTATATTAAATGGAAAAATAACAGTACAAAATAAAGAAAAATTACCAGTTGATCAGCCGTACATATTGGCTGCGCCTCACCGGAGTTGGCTCGATCCTGTCTATATCGCAATTGCTGCCTTTCCACATGTTTATTCAACAATGGCCAAGCAAGAATTATTTGGTAGTAAAATAATAGGTTGGTTATTAAGGAAGTTACATGCTTTTCCAGTAAACAGAGAGAAACCTGGTCCAAGTGCATTAAAACAACCGGTAACAATTCTAAAAGAAGGAAAAAGAAATGTTCTTATTTTTTCTACCGGCTCACGCTATGATTCAGGGATCAAAGGTGGAACATCTGCAATGGCTCGTCTAGCTAAGGTTCCTATTGTACCTGTTGTTTTTCAAGGTCCGTTTACTTTCGGTCGTTTGTTAAAAAGAGAAAAAGGAATCGTACGATTTGGTGATCCGATCGAATTGCCAAAAGGTGTTCGATTAAATAAAGAAGAGCTTGCTGAAATTGATAGAAAACTACTTGAATCATTTGATCAGCTTGATAAAGAGATCAACCCTGATTTTGTATATGAATACCAAAAGAAATCTTAAAAAAACAGAGCCGCAGGGCTCTGTTTTTTAAGATTAATGTGTTTATCTAACCTTTATACTCGTCAATCATTCATCGATTGCAATTGATACATGTCATAATATACGCCTTCTTTTGCAATAAGTTCATCATGATTGCCGCGTTCGATAATTTTACCTTTATCCAGAACTAATATTAAGTCCGCATCACGAATAGTTGAAAGACGATGCGCAATCGCAATAGTTGTACGCCCTTCTCTCATTCGATTCATACTTTCTTGGATTAATAATTCTGTTTCCGTATCAATATTAGCAGTGGCTTCATCCAGAACTAATATTTTTGGATCACGAATGATAGTCCTTGCAAAAGAAATCAACTGGCGTTCCCCACTTGAATAACTTGCTCCTCTTTCGATAACTTTGGCATGATACTGATCTGGTAATCTTTCAATAAAGCTATCAGCATGAACAAACTCTGCAGCTTTCTCAATAGCAATATCATCTAGCTCATCATTCATTAAACGAATATTTCTGCTAATATCTCCGTAGAAAAGGAAGGAGTCTTGCAATACCAGTCCGATATTCTTTCTGATTTCTTCAATTGGATATTCTTTAATCGATTTTCCATCAATTAATACATCCCCTTCATGAAATTCATAGAACCTCATTAAAACATTAATAATCGAACTTTTACCACTTCCGGTATGTCCAATCAGTGCAACGGTTTCTCCGGGATTTGCAGTAAAACTGATATTTTTCAAAACTTTATTCTCATTATCATAAGCAAAAGAAACGTTTCGAAATTCGATCTTGCCATTTGAAATTTGTAAAGGCTCCTCACTCACTTGCTGAGGAGTAAGTTCATCGTTATCAAGTACTCGGATCACTCGATAACTGGATACAATACCATCTTGGAAAACACTCAGATTATCCATCATCATCCCTAAAGGACGGAAAAAATTGCCTATATAAGTTGTAAAGGAATATACGACCCCTACTTCAACAAAACTGTCAAAAGACTGTCTTCCAAATAAATACAAAACTAGTGTCAAAGCAATTGCTTGTAAGAGGCTGATAAACGGATTCAAAAGCAAAGCATTCATCTTTACCATGGAAATACGTCCCTGCGCATATTCATCGTTTACTTCTGCAAACTCTTTTTGTAATCTTTTTTCTTGACGAAACTGCTGAATGATTGCCATGCCTAAGATATTCTCATTCAACTTGGTATTTAATTCACTTAGTTTCTCTCTCATCGTACGATAAACTCGGGTACTTATTTTTTGATAAAACCACACCATCAATCCCATCAAAGGTAAAAAGTAAAGAAACGTTAAAGTTATCGATACATCTAGAACCCACATAGCAATAAATACAGTTATAATACCTAATATTCCTTCAGCTAAGGCTAAAAACACTGCCCAGAACTCTTTAATCGTTTCTGTATCATTTGTTACACGGGATACAATCGAACCGGCAGGAGTCTGATCAAAATAACGCATACCCAGTTGATTTACTTTTCTAAATAGCTGATTTCGGATATTTTCTACGGTTTGTTCAGAAGCTAAACTAAATAAATAATTTTGCAAATACATGTTTACCATATTAAATACAATGGATATCATATAAAGGAATGCAAACTTTACAGCCAGTGGAAATGTAGCAATTCCTTCTGTAACATAATTATCGAGAAAGACTTGTATGATACGTGGAGAAATAACATCGGTGATTGCCAAAGCAACACCAAAAACAAAAGCTAAAATAAATTTATTTTTATAGGGCAAGGCATACTTAAAAATCCTCTTGACTACGTGCAGTTGTTCTTTTACTGGAATTGATTTTGACCAAACTGATTGTTCCATTACTTCTCACCTTCTAACTTACTTTCAAGTTGTTGCTTCTCATACATTTTTCTATACCAGCCATCATTTGCCATAAGTTCTTCGTGGTTTCCACTTTCAGAAATCGTGCCTTCATCCAATACGATAATCATGTCTGCATGCATCACACTGCTAATTCTGTGTGCGGAAATAATTGTTGTACGATTTGCACGCTTTTCTTTTAGACCATTCAAAATTTGTTCTTCTGTTTTTGCATCAACTGCAGATAAAGAATCATCCAAAATTAATAATTCTGGATCAGTAATAACTGCTCGAGCAATTGCAATCCGTTGTTTTTGACCCCCAGAGAGAGACACGCCTCTTTCGCCTACCAGAGTATCGTATCCATTTGGAAAGCTGATAACATCTTGATGGATGGCAGTAATACGTGCAGCTTCAAAAACTTGCTCTTCTGAAAAATCGGGATTTGCGAAACGAATATTTTCACGAACATCGGTTGAGAAAAGGAAGTTTTCTTGAGGAACATACCCAATATCTGATAGTAAACTATCTAAACCATAATCTCGAATGTCGATTCCGTTATAGGTAATCTTCCCTTCATATTGATCGTATTCTCTTAGTAGTAAACTGAATAAACTGCTTTTCCCAGAACCGGTTCGGCCTACAATTCCAAGCGTATGTCCTTTTGAAAGAGTAAAGTGGATATTATGAAGCGCTGCTCGATCAGAATTTCGATATTGAAAACGATCAATCGCTACAGTCAAATCACCAGTTAAAGGGCTGCTGATTGCACCTTGTTTTTCAACAATTGTTGATTTTTCTTGCAGCAATTCTTCAATTCGGTTGTAACTTGCGCTTCCTCGTTCCAACACATTTAATAAACGACCAACAGCTAACATTGGCCAGCGCATCAATCCAATATAACTAAAGAAGGTGACTAAATTACCAATGGTCATCTCACCATTTTGAATAAATAACGCCCCAAATATTAATGAAAGCGCATAAGAAAGACCAGTGATAAAAATAATTACGGGACGAAACAATGAGTCTATCACATATACATCGCGATTTTTTTGAACGACATCTCTTGTTTTTTCCTCAAAATCCAGAATATCTTCTTTTTCTTCACCAAAAGTTTTAATAACTTTTACCCCAGTGACACTTTCTTGAGTCTTGTCATTTAAATTAGAAAAAGCAGCTTGAGCTTTTCGGAATGTTCGATGAATCCTTTTTCCTAAAATTCTAGAAACAAGCGTTAATGCTGGAATGGGAACCATAGCAATTAGTGTTAATTTCCAGTTAACAGTAAAAAACATGGTTAATAAGGTAATTCCTCCAGAGGATATGGAATCCGCTAATGTTAATATTCCAGCGCCAGCAACCATCCTAATGGCATTTAAATCATTTGTAGCATGTGCCATTAAATCGCCGGTACGATATTTTTGGAAAAATTCAGCATCCATCTTCGTGAAGTGGTTAAACAAACGAGTACGTAGAATTTTTTCCAGTTTGGCAGATGTTCCCCAAATCTTCATTCGCCAGATATAACGAAAAATATATTGAGAAATCCCACACAAAAGAACAATTCCAACTTGAATGAATAACGTTCGTGAAGTTAATACTTGATCGTTGATGTCATCAATAATATTTCCAACCACACGTGGTGAAATCACTTGTATAATAGCTACGATAATTAAGAAAAAGACGCCTATCATATAAGATTTCCATTCTTGTCTGAAAAACCATTTCAGCTTTTTAAAAATCTTCACCTTGTTTGCACCTCTCTCCTTTTTAATAGAGTGAAGTAAAAATAAAAAAGTGGATTCAAAAAGCATCCACAATTTTATTATTCATTCATTCTTATTTCTTTTTCTTATCTTTTTTGTTCTGCACTTTCATTGAAGCCATAATTTGCTTCACTTTACGCTCAGAAGGTTTTTGTCCCATCTGCATCATCATGTTGCGTAACATTTCTTCTGAAATTGGTGGGTTTTCAGCAAAGTAGTTCATCATATAACGACGAGCTAAGAAGAAACCTCCAACAGCACCTAAAAGCACACCTAAAATAACAATAAAAATCCATGCACCTGTACTCAATCTGTATCCTCCTTCCAAAAGTCCTCATCTAAATATATTACAAGAAAACAGAGAAAAAAGAAATAGAAAAGAATATTTCTTCTAAGTTTCCCAAAGACCGAACGTCTGTTTGATTATTAAGAAACGATATGCTACAATAAATCTATAAAAAGTACAAATGGAGATGATGCTCTTATGACTAAAGGTAGAGATACGAGACAAATGAATGTTTTACGTTTTATCTATACGGAAGTTCAAGAAAAAGGTTACCCGCCTACCGTTCGAGAAATTGGAAATGCAGTTAATTTATCCTCTACCTCAACTGTTCATGGTCACTTAGCTAGATTAGAAAAGGCCGGATATATTTATCGAGATCCAACCAAGCCAAGAGCTATCGAGGTAACTGAAACAGGTTTACAAAAGTTAGGCATCAAAAGTGACTTTATGCCGCTACTTGGTGTAGTAACTGCGGGTGAGCCGATTCTGGCTGTGGAAGAGGCAACTGACTTCTTTCCTATTCCACCAAACTTAAAAAATATTTCCGAAGACTTATTTATGTTAAGCATCCGTGGAGATAGTATGATGAACGCTGGAATTTATAACAATGATTCAGTAATTGTACGCAAACAAACTTCTGCGCAAAATGGTGATATTGTCATTGCGATCACTGACGAGGATGAAGCGACATGCAAACGATTCTTTAAAGAAGAAGGCTATTATCGATTACAACCTGAAAATGATACGATGAGTCCCATTATATTAGATTATGTACAGATTTTAGGCAAAGTCATCGGCCTGTATCGTACCCATATTAATTAAAATAAAGAGGCCGGAGCTTAGTAATAAGTTTCGGCCTCTTTATTATCATGGACTTATCAGTATTCCATCAAATTAAAAATATCATACTCAGAAATTTTATCTCTACCTTTGAGATCTAGTAATTCAATCAAGAAAGCTAAACCGACAACTTCTCCGCCTAATTTCTCGATTAGTTCAACAGTTGCTAGAGTAGTTCCACCAGTTGCAAGTAAATCATCACATACGAGAACTTTTTCTCCTGGTCTTACTGCGTCTTGATGAAGTTGAAGTACCGCTTCTCCATACTCTAAGCCATATGCAACTTCGACTGTTTCACGCGGCAGTTTCCCCTTTTTGCGAGCCATCGCAAATCCACACTTTAATTCTACAGCAACTGGACAGCCGACCATAAACCCTCTTGCTTCCGGCCCTACTACTTTGTCTACACCTTTATCTTTTGCAAACTCAACAATTTTTTGGATTGCCGCTGCATATGCTTCGCCATCTTGCATTAATGGGGAAATATCACGAAAAACAATTCCTTCTTCTGGAAAATCTTTTACATCAGCAATATAGTTTTTGAAATCCATTTCAGGTTCCTCCCGTAACTATTTACTTTAATCGTTCCTCCATCCAATGTGATAACTCTTGGAAAGAATGATATATAAATAGTTTTTCAGCATTTATTTTATTTAATCTTTTTTGATAAGTATTCGTTTCTTCCAAATTTATTTTCTCTGGTTTTGCATTTGGATTCATTATACCGTTATCAATTGTAACAAATTTTGCCTCTAAAAACACTGATATGATAAAAATCAATAAATTCTTATCAATTTTTAAGTATTTAGCAAGCTCGTCTAATTTTGAACGAACATCCATATTTTGATGGGTACGGATATAACGGTACACATGAGCAAACTGATTTTGAGAAGGAACGCCTTCTGCTGTTATGGATTGAATCGGATACGCGTAGATATAATAATTTTGAAAAGGATGTTCACTGATAAATTTTTCTAAATAAAGAAGATTAGTTGGACAGTCTATTAAAACGAGATTTGTCAATTCTTCATCAAATGGAGGAATTGAATCGGTACTTTCCAATAAAACTGACACAGAATCTTCCATTATTTGATTAGACATTTTTTCAAAGAAATTTTTATTGAAAAAAAGATAAACGCTGTTTTGAACAGCGAAGGCATCCTTTTGTACATTTGAACTACGATAATCAAAAAACTGAACAGAATCAATTTTTACATCCTTTAACTGCAATTGAGGTTTTGAGACATCTCGCCACGTATTAATACTTAATTCACCAACAGCTGATACCGGTTCTCTTTCAGACATATAATCTGCAAGTTTTCCTTTATTAAAGCCAATCACATCGAGCGTCTTTTCATTAGATTCAAATAATAACTTCAAATGTTTTTGATCCAAACCGATTTTTTTAACGTTTTGAATTGAAACATTTTCAAAAGCAAAAATAGGCTTTGGATTATCCGTTCCGAATGGTCGTAACTGATTTATTTCTTTTAAAAATTCTACTGTTACTTCTTCGACTTCAAGTATTTCATCTATTTCAATCGATGTTCCTTGTTTGATCTCTTCACTAAATGCTTGTGCATACTCGTTAATTCGTGCATCCAAGATTTCAAGCTGGTTAATTTCAACGCTAAGACCTGCAGCCATTTTGTGACCTCCGAATTTAACTAACAAATCTGAACAGTCAGATAAGGCATGATAAAGATGAATCGCATCCGTGCTGCGGCCTGACCCTTTTGCAATTCCACTTTCTATATTACGAGAAAGTAAAATAGTTGGCCTGCCCGTTTCTTCCACAATTCTGCTTGCCACAATCCCTAATACCCCTTCATGCCAATCTTCATCACTTAAAAGAATAATATTGGGCATTGTGTTAAATTCAGCAACCTTTTTTAACGCCGATTGATAAATATCATTTACAATTTCTTGTCTTTTTGAATTAACTGACTGAATCTCTTCTACGAGCTGTTCCAATCTGTCCTCGTCAAATGATAACAACAATTCAACGCCTGGCATTGCATCGCCTAATCTTCCAAGGGCATTCAAACGCGGTCCGACCGTAAAACCAATCGTTTCCTCATCGATTGCTTCGGGAGCAATTCCTGCTTTTTCTAACAAAATATGAAGGCCTAATCGCTCAGTATGTTGCAAAAGTTCTAGTCCTTTTTTGACAATCCAACGATTTTCGTCAGTTAGACTAACTAAGTCTGCTATGGTACCAATTGAAGCAATGTCAAAAAACTCATAGGGAATTCTTCCTAACAGAGCAGAGGCAACTTTCAGCGCAACACCTGCTCCCGATAAATCGGAGAAAGGATACTTCCCGTTTGGATTTTTAGGGTGAATGATCGCATACGCATCTGGTAATATTTCGGGCAACTCATGATGGTCGGTTACGATGACATCTACCTTATTTTGATTTGCTAAATTAATTGATTCATGTCCCGTTACACCATTATCACAGGTAATGATTAATTCAATTCCGTTGGAAATCTGTCTTTGAAATACGGATTTATTTGGTCCATAACCATCAGTGAACCGATTAGGCAAATAATAAGAAACATTCCCGCCCATTTCTTCAATTACTTCCACTAAAATAGCTGTACTCGTAATTCCGTCCGCGTCATAATCTCCATAAACAAGTATGGCTTGTTCTTTTTCGATTGCTTCAATGATTCTTGATACCGCCCGATCCATGTCGAACAATGAAAATGGATCATGAAATATTGATTCATCTTGAAGAATAAAAGCCTCAATCGCATCAAGTGAGTTTAATCCTCTTTGTATACATAGTTTCAAAAACGCTTCGCTAAACTTTGTTTCACTTGCCAGCGTTCCTACATCACTATTATCAAATGGATATTCTTTTAATTTCCAATTCATTTTCGCATTTAACAAATTATTATCTCCTTATTTTCGTTGATCGTTCAAAAGAAACGAGAGTGGGAAAAAAGGCGTTTAGATCCGAATCACTGGAACGAATAAGCACAGGATGGACGAAGACCATCCGCGCATTATTCGTGAAGTGGATGTCGGATCTGCCTTTTTGAGCACGTTTACACCACTATTATTCGTTAATACTAGAGGGGCCGGGAGTTTTTTCCCAGCCCCTGATTAAGTAATCAATGTATCTAATTGTTTATTCCATAGATTCATCTGATTGAATAAATGTTGTACGATCTTGTGTATATTGATTTACTAGTTCATTCTCAAGACTCTTTATTTTGTTTTCCTTGCTAATGATCGTTTCCTCTAATTGAGTAATTTTTTCATTATATTCTGCCATAACTTCTTGTTTAGCATAATCAGATTTTGTTTCTAATTTTTCTATTTCGGAACGAAGTGTTTTTAATTCCTTTTTATTGTGTACATTCGTTATGGTCGACACTAACAAAGTTAATAGCGATCCAAGCAACAAAGAAACGAATATAATAATAATAAGAGGGGCAGCAACATTAGCAAATCCAAAGTTTACAGGAACGTTATCAACATTCAAAATCGCAAATATACTTATGATAATCATTAAAATGATAACAAGGATTAATCTCCATTGATTTTTCATAATAAACACTTCCAATCATCAATTTACTTAATTTTCTTTTTATTTATTCAATGGAATATCAAATTCATCATAATCATTAACTAACGTGGCATTAGGGAAAATTGACTGCGCATCTTTTTGTAACTGCAACTGGTCTTTTCCAACATACCGCGAACTAATATGTGTTAAGTATAATTGTTTACTGTTCGATTCTTTTGCAACTTTCGCTGCATCCATACAGGTTGAATGAAAGTACTCTCTTGCAATTTGTTGATTCTCTTTTGAAAAAGTAGATTCGTGAACAAGCACATCGGCATCCATTGCTAACTTTGTGCTGTTGGGTGTTCGTTTTGTGTCTCCTAGAATTGTTATAATTCTACCTTTTACAGACTGGCCAATGTATTCATTTCCGTTAATGGTCCGACCATCCTCTAAAGTAACGGACTCCCCATTTTTCAACTTGCCATAGATAGGCCCTGCTGGAACTCTATCAGCTTTTAACTTGTCTACCAGCAATTCTCCTGGATAATCAGCTTCTTCAATTCGGAAACCATATGATGGAATTCCATGAGCTAGTTTGGCACAATGCACCTTTATTTGTTTATCCTCAAAAATAAGTCCTTCTTCTTCAATTTCATGAAAGAAAATAGGATAACGCAAATGTGATTGAGAGACTCTCAAGCTCGTCAACACAAAGTTTTTAATTCCCTTTGGTCCATAAATTGTTAACGGGGTATCTCCTCCTTGAAAAGCCCTGCTGCTTAAAAATCCCGGCAAACCAAAGATATGATCCCCATGTAAGTGAGTAATGAAAATTTTGTTCACTTTACGGGGTTTCAAGGAAGTTCTCAATATCCGTTGCTGTGTTCCTTCTCCACAATCAAATAGCCAAATTTCGTTTCTCTCATCTAATAATTTTAAAGCAACACAACTTAAGTTACGATTTGTAGAGGGTACACCGGATCCTGTTCCTAAAAATTGTATTTTCATCATTCAGACACTCGTTTCCTTTTTGCTTAACAGTCGATTTAGTCAACGAACTCAAATTCATAATCCATAATTCTTACTAAATCGCCATCTTTTGCTCCACGCTCCCGAAGCTTTTGATCAATTCCTAGACCACGAAGTTGACGAGCAAAACGCATAATACTTTCATCATGGTTGAAGTTTGTCATCAAGAATAGTTTTTCAAGTTTTTCTCCGCTTAATACCCATGTAGTATCTGGATCGCGTGAAATAATAATTTCATCTGCAGGGTCCTCTAAGGTGTATTCAACCGAACGAGTCAATTCCTCTTCATCGAACAATGGGAAAGGTTCTGTGTGCTCTAATACTTCAGATGTGTAATCTAATAATGGGTCTAATCCCTTATTTTGGTAGGCAGAAATTTCGAAAATACGAGGTATTTCTTCGCCAGCAAACTTTTCTTCAAGTTTTTTACGAAATGCTTCTAAATTACCCTCTGCGCCAGGGACATCCATTTTATTTGCTACAATGATTGTTGGGCGTTCTAATAACTTTAATTCATAATTTTCAAGTTCTGCGTTTATTTTTTCATAATCATCAAAGGGATCTCTTCCTTCGGTCGCACCCATATCGATTACATGTAAAATAACACGAGTTCTCTCAATATGACGAAGAAACTGGATTCCAAGCCCTACTCCTTGAGAAGCTCCTTCAATCAATCCCGGAAGGTCCGCCATTGCAAATTGACCGCCATTTGGTGCTTGAACCATACCTAGATTTGGTACAATCGTTGTAAAATGATATGCTGCAATTTTAGGCTTTGCTTTCGACACAACAGAGAGAATAGTTGATTTTCCAACTGACGGAAAACCAACGAGTCCGACATCTGCAATTACTTTTAATTCTAAATTCAGAACAAATTCTTCACCTGGTTCACCGTTTTCAGCAATTTCAGGAGCAGGATTTCTTGGAGAAGCAAATTTAATATTCCCTCTGCCGCCACGTCCACCTTTCGCTATAACCAGTTGTTGCCCAGCTTCTGTTAAATCACCATATAATTCATCAGTTTCTGCATTGCGTACAACCGTACCAGGAGGAACTTTTACTATAGTATCTTTTGCTGATTTTCCGTATTTACTTTTACTCATTCCATTTTCTCCTGGAATACCGCGAAAATGACGATTATAACGGAAATCCAATAATGTACGCAAACCTTCATCTACTTCGAAGATGATGCTGCCCCCATTACCACCGTCACCGCCAGCCGGCCCTCCATCTGGAACATATTTTTCGCGTCTAAATGCAACCATGCCGTCTCCACCTTTACCGGCCTTAACATTTATTTGAGCACGATCTAAAAACATTGACATACTGATGTCCTCCTTGGAAATAGATTCTTTAGAGCTATTTCCTAGCTTTTCTATTTATTTTAGCAAACAATCTTTACTATTCTACTCTAATTTAACACATTGTAGAGATTACATAAAGAATATTTACCTTTTCTTCTTTGGATTAAAACAATACTAAAGGCTAGGATCAATCTCCTAGCCTTTAGTATAAAGTAGGAACTTTATGAAAATTCACTACACGTACTTTCTAGCAGGAGCAAGTCTGTTGGATCTCCCACCTTCTTTTTACTTATTTCGTGATTAATTTTCTTACATCTGCAAATCCTAAAACTAGTTCCGTTAAATTCGCCAACAGATTCAAACGATTTTCACGTAAATCTAGATTTTCTACCATCACCATATTTTCATCAAAGAAACTATGGATGTACGGTGCAATCTCCTGCAGTAACGTATACTTCTCTTCCGCCGTTGCAGATTTCCAAACTGTTTTCAGATGGTTGACTTGCACGTGGAGATTTTTTTCACTATCCGTTTCAAATAAATTACTGTTGACATCAAACGGTTTGGTGACATTATGAGAAATATTTACAACACGCGCTAATGCTTCGATGGTCTCTTTATAGTTCTCGTCTTTTTGATGCTTATAAATCACTTGACCATTTTCAATCAGCACTAACAAATCATTTTCAGAAGATTCCATGATGGCATCTTGAATATCATGATTCACATGATAGGTTTGAAGTTTTTGTTGAACGCGTCCTTTTGCAAAATCAATTAAATCTTTTATTAGTTGCTCTGAATGGGCATCCTCTTTTACTGAATAGACTTCCAGCAAAGCATCCTTTAAGAATTCACGGAACGGCAGGGTCCAATGAAATTTCTCGATAATTTGAACGACTCCAATCATTTGACGTCTCAAAGCATACGGATCATTTGAACCAGTTGGAATCATATCTTGTTTAAAGAAGCTGATAATGCTGTCTAACTTGTCTGCGACTGCTAGTATCGCACCTACTTTTGTTTCAGGTAACGCGCCATCACTTGAAAGTGGTAAAAAATGCTCTCTGATTGCAACGGCTACTTCTGGATTTTCTCCTTTTAACAAGGCGTATTTTTCTCCCATTATACCTTGCAATTCTGGGAACTCTCCAACCATATTTGTAACTAAATCAAAGTTGTATACGCGAGCAGCTCTTCTTAAGGTTTCTTTTGCATCGTCAGGTAATCCTACAAAATCGGCAATGGATTCTGCTAATCTACCTGTATTATAGGTTTTTTGAGCAATGGACCCAATTTTTGCATGGAATGAAACATTTTCAAGTTTCTTTAAAGAATCATCAATTGACTGTTTTTGATCTTCTTCAAAGAAAAAGAGTGCATCTTCTAGACGAGCAGTCAGAACTTTCCTATTTCCTTTTTTAACCATGTCGATGTGCTCCGCATTTCCATTACGTACAGAAATAAAATAAGGTAATAATTTTCCAGATGAATCTGTCACTTCAAAATACCTTTGATGGTCTTTCATACTGGTAATCAAGACTTCTTCTGGTAATGAAAGGTATTTTTCATCAAAAGTACCATAGAAAGCAGTAGGAAATTCTACTAATGAAACAACTTCTTCCATTAAACAATCATCGTTCGGAACAATCCAATTATTTTCTTTTTCAATGGTATGAATTTGATCGATAATCATTTGTTTTCGTTCATCCAAATCAGCAATTACAAATTGTTCTTTTAATTTTTCAGAGTAGCTTTCAGCATGATCAATAACTGCTTCTTGTCCTAAGAAGCGATGGCCTCTTGAAACTCTTCCTGAATCAATCGTTAAAAAGGAGAAAGGAATTACTTGGTCATCCAAGAGGGAAACAATCCAGTGAATCGGTCTGATATACTCATATGTTTGGTTTCCCCAATGCATAGTAATTGGAAAACTCATTGAGTCAATTACTTCAGGCAATCGTTTTAATACTTCATTTGTTTCTAATCCTTTTATTTCTTTGTTCGCATAGACATACTCTATACCTTTTAATTCTTCAAAATAAAGGTTTTCTGCAGAAACTCCTTGCCCTTTTGCAAAACCTAATGCAGCTTTTGTCCAATTTCCTTCTGAATCAACTGCAATTTTTTTAGCAGGTCCTTTGGCTTTTTCATGCAAATCTTCTTGCTTATCAGATAAATTTCGAACGATTACCGCTAATCTTCTTGGTGTTCCAAAAATATCGATTTGGCCAAATTCTATTCGGTTGCTGTCTAGAAAATTTTCCATTCGTTTTTTTAATTGTTCGCTGCTACTGCGTACGTAACGTGCAGGAACTTCTTCTAAACCAATTTCTAATAGTAATGTTCCGCTCATGCTTGTTCCTCCTTCAATAGACGATTACGCTCTTCTTCAGATAAAAGCGGGAATCCTAACTCTCTTCTTGATTCAACAAAAGCTTTTGCCAATTTTCGAGCCATATTACGGATTTTCGCTAAAAATCCTGCGCGATCCGTTGCCGAAACCACACCTCTAGCATCTAATAAGTTAAATGCATGCGAGCATTTTAAAACATAATCATATGCAGGATGGATTAGTCCATTGTCGATTTGTTTTAAAGCTTCTTCCCCATAGGAATTAAATAAGTTCATGAGTAATTCTGGATCACTTTCCTCAAAAGAATATTTAGAATGTTCATATTCTGGTTGATAGAATATCTCTCCATACTTAACGCCTTCTACCCAATCTAAGTCATAAACGTTGTCGACATCTTGAATATAAGAAGCCAAACGTTCGATTCCATAAGTTAATTCGCTCGTTACTGGTTTACATTGCAATCC
Source organism: Jeotgalibaca ciconiae (assembly GCF_003955755.1). Taxonomy (NCBI): domain Bacteria; kingdom Bacillati; phylum Bacillota; class Bacilli; order Lactobacillales; family Carnobacteriaceae; genus Jeotgalibaca; species Jeotgalibaca ciconiae. The sequence goes on from NZ_CP034465.1 coordinate 2,764,722, forward strand.
ACCTACTTGTTGAAAATAAGTGAATTGAGTGATTTCCATACCATCTAACCAAACTTCCCATCCAAGTCCAGCGCATCCTAATGATGGATTTTCCCAGTTATCTTCTACAAATCGAATATCATGTTCTAACGGATTAATTCCTAAAGCCTCCAAGCTTTCTAAATAGAGTTCTTGAATATTCTCAGGAGACGGCTTCATAACAACTTGAAATTGATGATGTTGATATAATCGGTTTGGATTCTTTCCATAACGACCATCCGCTGGTCTTCTTGATGGCTCAACATAGGCCGCATTCCAAGGCTCTGGTCCAATTGCACGTAAGAACGTATAGGGACTCATCGTACCTGCTCCCTTTTCAGTATCATAAGCATTTAAAAGCAAACACCCTTGCTCCGCCCAATAACTTTGAAGAATTTGAATCATCTTCTGGATTGTTACTTTCTCTTCCATATATATTCTCCTCATCCTTATCCTTTTCTTTCATTAACACCTATTTTAAGCATAAAAACTCGTCCCTATGCTGCTACTAGGAGCAACATAGGGACGAGTTTCCTACTCGCGGTTCCACCCTATTTCTGGTCATGACCAGCTCTTCATTTGTCAAACTCAGATGTGCCTTTCCAAAATCGATTCTCTACGTTTGGCTTACACCATTCCAAACTCGCTACAGAAGATTATCGTATGTACTCTCATCGTCAACGTTCTTATTTAATTATACCAATAATAGTAAACAGAGAACAAAACAAAGTCAAGAAATATTTCTTTGCTTGCTCTAATCATCCTTATCTTCTTTTCTCTTCTTTAAGGAAAATTGCAAATTCTTTTCCCATTCATCCATTTGATCGATATATGATTTACTCTTCAGTCGAATCCCGACGTATTCATCATATAAGAAATCAATAAAATCTTGTATAGCGACTTTTGTTTCTTCTTTTAAGGAAATATTATGAACCTGTTTAGGAGTAACGTGTAAGAACTTCCGACAAAAATGAATGGCTGCAGGATGAGCGTGTAATCGATGCTGGTCTTCGTGAAAATGATTGGAACATAGTACTCCTGAATGTTTTGCTGAAAAATCAAAAGGTTCTTTTCGGCTCCCACAGATTCTACACTCGTTTAGCTCTGGATGAACGCCAAAATATTTTAGCAGGTTCATTTCAAATAAATTCATGATAATACGTGCATCAAAATCCCCTTGTATCGATTCATATGACTGTCGAAATAATAGAAAGAGTTTTTCATTTTTCATTCGATCTTCAATTGCTGCATCAACCAAATTAGCCATATAAGTAGCATAAGCATTTAAATGGATGTCTTGTTGAATTTTAGTGAAATTTTCAGCAGTTTGATAATCTTTTAAAAAGCACAAACCATCTTCATGAATCGTACCAATATAAGACGCGTGAGTAAAAGGAAGCAGAGCTGCTTTCATTTCATGATTTGCTTTAAAATAATTTCGGACAAAAAACATTCTCTTCCCATACTCCAGCGTAAATATTTTTACTAGCGCATCTTTTTCCTTGTGTTTACGAATAGAAAGGACAATTCCTTCAAATGTTTGAAATCCTGTTTTACTCATAGTCTTTCTTACGATATCCATATTCTTGTAAATAGGTCTGTTTATCGCGCCAGTCTCTTTGTACTTTTACCCATAACTCCAAAAATATTTTGTCACCTAACATCATTTCAATATCTCTCCGTGCTCGGGTTCCGATTTCTTTCAGCATTTTCCCGCCCTTGCCAATAATCATACCCTTTTGACTAGCACGATCTACCACAATTGTTGCATGCACGTGAATTTTATTGTTTTCGTTTCGTTGCATGGATTCGACGACAACGGCAACCGAATGAGGTATTTCATCCCTTGTCAATTGGAGCACTTTCTCACGGATAAATTCAGAAACAATAAAATATTCCGGATGATCCGTTACTTGATCAGCTGGATAGTATTGTGGACCTTCCGGTAAGTATTTTTGAATAGTCTCCAACATAGCGTCAATGTTATTTCCATTGATCGCTGAGATTGGTATCACTTCGTCAAATTCTTGTACCGTAGTGTAATCTGTAATAATCTTCAACAGTTCTTCTGGTTTTATTTTGTCGATTTTATTGATAATTAAAAATTTAGGAGTACGGATATTCTTTAATCGCTCGATAATGAAATTATCCCCTGCGCCGCGTTCTTCTTCAGCATTTACCATAAACAAAACAATATCAACTTCATTGAATGTACTATAAGCACTTTGTAACATAAAATCGTTTAAACGGTGCTTTGGTTTGTGTATTCCAGGAGTATCAATAAAAATCATTTGTGCTTGATCAGTTGTGACAACGCCTTGTATTTTATTTCTGGTAGTTTGAGGGGTATCGCTCATAATGGCAATTTTTTGACCTACCATTCGATTTAACAAGGTTGATTTCCCTACATTTGGTCTACCTATTATCGATATAAATCCTGACTTATATGCATGATTGTCTTGCATACTAATGTTCCTCCTTAAAAATATAGTGCAATAAATTTTGGCATAAAAATAACGGCCGCGACAATAATTGTAAAAATTGCGGCTATCAGTACTGCTCCTGCTGCTATATCTTTTGCTTTTTTAGCTAATGGATGAAATTCATAGTCCGTAACCATATCCACTACAGTCTCGAAAATTGTATTGATGAATTCCATAAGCATTACCAGAAAGATACAAGTCACAACAGCAATCCACTCTAGAGCACTTATTTTAAAATACCAACCAAGCAGAACTGGAATAATACCAATCATCGTATGATTACGCATATTTCGTTCTTCTTTAAAAATCGTTTTAATTCCGTCTAAAGCATGGTTAAACGAAACCACAAACTTTGTATTTTTCCATACTTGGCTTTTATCTTTTTTATTTCTCTCTTTTAAGTCCATAAGCATCTAAAATCTCTTTCTGCAGATCAAACATTTCTTTTTCGTCTTCAGGATTCATGTGGTCATATCCATTTAAATGTAAGAAACCATGTAATGCTAAAAATCCTAATTCTCTTTCAAAGCTATGTCCATAAGATTTTGCTTGTTCTGCGGTTTTATCAATGGAAATAATAATATCGCCAAGATTTTGCGGAAAATCTTCTCCTAATGAATCCATGTTAATTGGAAAATCATCATTACTTTCATCATTCAAAGCAAAACTAATTACATCCGTTTCTTGGTCTTTATGGCGATAATCGCGGTTAATCTCGCGGATACGATTATTATCTACAAAGGTGATGGAAAGTTCTGAATTTTCTGGTAAATTGATATGATTCGCTGCAAAGGAAATAATATCATGGACCAATTGTTCATCTTTTTTTAAAACAGATTCCGTTTCATCAAAAATATCAATATCAATCATTTTTCGTTGTTCCCTTCTCTTCATATGCTTCGATAATTCTCGCTACAACTGGATGACGAACAACATCATGAGCATCAAATGAAACAAAGGAAATGTCAGAAATTCCTTTTAATTTATTCTCTGCATCAATTAACCCCGAATGGGAACCTTTTGGCAAGTCAATTTGGGTTTTATCTCCATTGACTATCATTTTGGATCCGAAACCTAAACGGGTTAAAAACATTTTCATTTGAGCAACGGTTGTATTTTGAGCTTCATCTAAAATAACAAACGCCTCTTCCAATGTACGTCCACGCATATACGCCAACGGGGCAATTTCAATTACCCCACGTTCCATTAAGCGTGTGGTATGTTCTACACCGTAAATCGTATATAAAGCGTCATACACAGGACGCAAATACGGATCAACTTTTTCTTTTAAATCACCTGGTAAAAAACCTAGATTTTCACCAGCTTCAACCGCAGGTCGAGTTAAAATTATTTTTTGCACACGCCCTGCTTTCAATGCTTGAACTGCCATTACAACAGCTAAGAAAGTCTTTCCTGTACCGGCTGGACCAATTCCAAAAACAACGTCTTTCTTTTGAACTGCTTCGTAGTATTTTTTTTGTCCAACATTTTTTGCTCGAATTGATTTACCAGTATAGGTTTTTCCAATTACTTCATCATAAAGATTAGAAAAGAAATCTGTGCTTCCTCGTTCAGCCATTTTTATTGCTGTTACAATATCACTTTGAGAAATTTGAATATCTTTTTTTATCAATTCAATTAATTGTAATACTAAAGACTCAACTGTTTTGACATTCTTTTCTGAACCTTTTATGTCAATATGAGTCCCTCTGCTATTAATAACAACATTTAAATGATCTTCTAATAGTTGAAGATTTTTATCTTGAGAACCAAACAACATTGGTAAAACCTCAGCATTTTCTACGTTTATACCAATTGTTACTGGATATTCCTCATTTTCAGTCAAATACGTTACACCTCTCCGTTACTCATCAATTTATTTTGTACTAATTATAGCATATCAAGTAAATGCTGAAGAACTATTTCGATTCATTTCATGTATTTCTTGCAAATATAAAAAAGGATTGGAACGTTTGTCCCAACCCTCTTATTTTATATTTGCATCTTCATTTAGAGAGCAATTAGAATTTACGTTTTCTAGCTGCCTCAGATTTCTTCTTGCGTTTAACACTTGGTTTTTCATAGAATTCACGTTTACGGGCTTCTTGAAGAGTACCAGTCTTGGAAACAGTACGTTTAAAGCGACGAAGAGCATCGTCAAGAGATTCGTTTTTACGAACAACTGTTTTTGACATTAATATTCCCTCCCTCCGAGCATTAAAAGTAACCGTTTCATTAAAATCTAATTTTTGAATCATAATGAAATTGTTCTTTTGATATTATAACACAGCTTCTAACATTTGCAATGCAAAATTAACAGTGAAATGGAATTATAGAAAATATCTTTTATCATGCCTTAGCCGTGCAAAGATTGCATATTCCAAAAATTTCAAAGCGGTGTGATTTTAATAGGCAGTTTTGTAATTGTTCTTTAAAAAAATCCATCGGACACATTTCCAATTGAATCGTCCGTCCGCATTCTTCGCAGATAAAATGATGATGATGATGCCCTTCTTGCAGACACGTCATTCGAAAAAGTTTTTCATTATTCAATTCAGTCGTTTCTAAAATTCCGATATCAACAAATGAATATAAGTTCCGATAAATCGTATCAAAACTTAAAGTAGGATATAAATCTTCTAACTTTTGTTGAACATCTTTTGCCGTTAAGTATCGTTCTTCCGCTGCAAATAGTTTAAGTAATTCTTCCCTTTTTTCTGTATGCTTCAAACCATTTTTCTTCATGCGTTTTAACGATTCGTCAACTAATGCTTGTCCCACAATATCCCACCTCCTACTGTTATTTATATTCATACTGTAGTATATTGAAAGAAAGAATGCAACAAAAAATAGTTGAGGTGGCCTATGGAAAATAATCAGATAGACTTTTTTGTAATCTCGGATTCAGTAGGGGAAACTGCTCGAAAAGTACTAAACGCTGTTCTTTCTCAATACCCAGGTGTACAACCAATCATTCATCAGTACCCCTTTGTACGAAAACAAGAAGAATTAGAAAACATTTTAATAAATGCAAAAGAAAAAAACGGCATTATTATTCATACTTTAGTAATTGACAACTTAAGCAGTTTCACTGAGAAATATTGTCAAACTGAAAATATTCGTTGCTATGATGTGTTAAAAAAATTGGTAGAAGATTTATCAGAAATTACAGCTACAAAACCCATCAAACGAGCTGGCGCATTACATCAATTAGATGATGAATATTTTAACCGGATCAGTGCAATTGAATTTGCTGTTAAATATGATGATGGAAAAGATCCAAAAGGTTTATTAGAGGCAGATTTGGTACTATTAGGAGTTTCAAGAACTTCAAAAACACCTCTGTCAATGTTTTTAGCAAATAAAAACATTCGTGTGGCAAACTTGCCGATTTTACCAGAAGCTCAGATACCGGAAGAACTGTGGGAAGTAAACCCTAAAAAAATTGTTGGTTTAACGAATGATATTGAAACATTAGTAAACTTCCGAAAAGAACGTATGATTGCATATGGACTTTCTGAAGAAACTATTTACTCAAATATCGAACGAATTAAGGAAGAAATTAATTTTGCAGGAAATCTATATAATAAATTAGGCTGTTATGTTATTAATGTCGCAAAAAGGTCAATCGAAGAAACCGCAGAAATCATCATTCGAAATGTACTCAATAAGTAAAGGTTCTAACAACATTAAAATAGAGAGTCTAAGTAGAAAAGCTGTCCCTAAAAGGACAGCTTTTCTACTTAGAACTAGGCGGAATTGTCCGCTTCTCTAACTTATTGAGTCATAATATTTTCAATTAAACGAGGATTCCATTTCCCCTTTTTAAACATATCGATTTCAAATCTGTAAGGGGGCTTTTTATTTTTCTTGTCTTCTCCAACGTAAGGAGTTTCCAAAATTTTTGGAAGTTCTTTTAGTTGGGGATGATGAATGATATAGTTTAATGCATCGAAGCCAATAAATCCTTCACCGATATTCGCGTGCCGATCTTTATGAGCGCCTACGTCATTTTTTGAATCATTCACATGAACCACTTTCAAACGATCCAGACCAATAGTTTTATCGAACTCTTCTAAAACACCATCAAAATCCTCGCGGACATTATATCCTGCATCATGAGTATGACAAGTATCAAAAGTAACCGATAACTTCTCATTATGAGTAACACCGTCAATGATTTTTGCGATTTCTTCAAAGTTTCTCCCTACTTCTGTTCCTTTTCCAGCCATTGTCTCCAGAGCAATCTGAGCTGTTTGGTTTGATTCCAACACTTCATTCAAGCCTTTTATAATTTGAGCAATCCCTAAATCTGCTCCCGCTCCTACATGTGAACCGGGGTGCATAGTGATTTGCCTTGCTCCTAAAGCTTGTGCACGAACAATTTCTTCTTTCAAGAATTGTATAGCAAACTCAAAATGATCTGGTTTGGTAGTATTGGCTAAATTAATAATGTAAGGTGCGTGAACAACCAATTCCAGAATATTATTTGTTGACATGAATTCGATTCCAGCAGGAATATTCATATCGTCGATATTTTTTCTCCTCGTATTTTGGGGTGCTCCTGTATAAATCATAAATGTATTCGCACCATATGAAAAAGCTTCTTCTGCTGATCCTAGAAGCATTTTTTTCCCAGACATTGATACGTGAGATCCAAGTTTCAGCATAACATCCTCCTATAAAACCCTTATAAAAACTCTATGTTACAGTCTTGATTGTAACATAGAGTTTTTCTCGATTCTTTTTATTCTTCTATTGTTAAGCGTAAATTTAACTCTTGCAGCTGATTATCACTAATTTCATCCGGAGCTTTTGTCATTGGATCATATGCCTTTCCATTCTTAGGAAATGCAATTACTTCACGGATGTTATTTTCACCCGCTAATAACATTACTAAACGATCCAGCCCGAGAGCAATACCCCCATGTGGAGGGAAGCCATAGTCAAATGCTTCTAGTAAAAATCCAAATTCAGCTTCTGCTTCTTCAGGAGTAAAGCCTAATGCAGCAAACATCTTCTCTTGTACTTCTCGAGTGAAGATACGCAATGATCCGCCACCAATTTCGTATCCATTTAGAACAATGTCATATGCTTGTGCATGGACTGCTGCTGGATCCTCTGATAATAGATGAACATCTTCTTCTTTTGGCTGTGTGAATGGATGGTGAAGAGCAACAAAGCGTTTTTCATCTTCATCGTATTCCAACAGCGGCCAGTCAACAACCCATAAGAAATTAAATTTACTTTCATCAATCATGTTAAATTCGCGTCCGAATTTCAAACGCAACTCTCCAAGTGATTGAGCAACAACTTCTTTCTTATCAGCAACAAACATCAATAAGTCACCAACTTCTGCATCCATCGTTTGAATCAACGAATCAGCATCATCTGCAAAGAATTTTGCAACGGCTCCTGTCAGACCGTCTTCAGTGACTTTTACCCAAGCCAATCCTTTTGCACCAAATTGTTTAATGAAATCAGTCAGGCCATCCATATCTTTGCGAGAATAGCTGTCTGCTCTTCCTTTTAGGTTCAAGCCTTTAACTTGTCCGCCATTAGCAAGAGCTTGTTTGAATACATTGAAGCTCGTTTCTTTTGCGAATTCTTCCAAGTCAATCAATTCCAAGCCAAATCTCGTATCAGGTTTGTCAGAACCAAAACGATTCATTGCTTCTGCATAGGTCATACGTGGGAAAGGTACTGGAATGTCAATATTTAATGTATCTTTCGTAACTTTTTTCAGCATGTTTTCTGTTAAGGTTTGGATTTCTTCTGCAGATAAGAAGCTTGTTTCTAAGTCAACTTGCGTAAATTCAGGCTGACGATCTCCACGTAAATCTTCATCTCGGAAACAGCGAACGATTTGATAATAGCGATCGATTCCGGCACCCATCAATAATTGCTTGAATAATTGAGGAGATTGAGGCAATGCGTAAAAAGTTCCTGGATGAACGCGAGATGGAACAACATAGTCACGAGCCCCTTCTGGCGTAGATTTTGTTAGATAAGGTGTTTCTACATCCATAAATCCTTCTTCATCTAAGTAATTACGAATTGATCTTGTTGTTTGATGGCGTAATTTAAGGTTGTTCAGCATTTTCTCTTTGCGCAGATCGATAAAACGATATTTCATACGCAATTCATCTGCCACAGTATTTTCATCGTCTACATAAAACGGTGGTGTTTTTGCTTTTGCTAATACTTTCGCATCACTTACTTCTAGTTCCACTGTTCCAGTTTTAATATTGGGGTTTATTTGATCTTCTTCTCTTTTTACAACCGTACCTTTTACTTCAAGAATGTATTCATTTCGAACACTTTCAGCTAATTCAAATAACTCTGGGTTATTTTCGTGATTAAATACAATTTGTAAAATTCCTTCTCGATCACGTAAGTGAATGAAGATTAACCCACCTAAATCTCGGCGACGGTTTACCCATCCTTTGACAATAACTTCTTGTCCTACAAATTCTTCCGTTATAAGACCACAATATTGGGTTCTTTTCTCCATTTTCAATCTCTCCTATAGAAGCTATTTTATTCTTTACCAAAAAACTCATTGAAAGCAGTCATATCTGTCGTATTTGTATTAAATACTCGTTCAAAGTTGGCGTAAATTTCATTGAAAGGTACTTCTACTTCTCGTCCTGTTTCCATCACTTTAAATTTCGCAACTTTATTTGCCAATTCATCCTCGCCTATTGTTAAAACAACTTTGGCACGATTCTTGGATGCCGTACGGAATTGTGCTTTTGCTTTACGATTCATATAATCACGATCTGCAGAATATCCTGCTTGTCGAACTGCTTGAGTAAGTTTCAGCGTTTCAATATTTGTGCTTTCACCCAAGCCTACAATATATACATCCAGTTCTTCTATTTCAGGAATCTCTATTTTTTGTTGTTGAATTAGCAGAATCAATCGTTCCAGACCTAAGCCGAAGCCAAAGCCTGGATCACTCGGCCCACCGATTTCTTCAACAAGTCCGTCGTATCTTCCCCCACCACAAATCGTAGTTTCTGACCCAAATACTTTTGATGTGGTCATAATCTCGAAAATCGTATCTTGATAATAATCCAGCCCTCTTACCATGTTCGCATCAATGCTATAAGGAATATTTAATTCTTTCAACATAATCTGAACATCTTCGAAGTGTTGTTTTGATTCACTTGACAAGAAATCCAAAATATTTGGAGCATTTTTCACAATCTCTTTATCACGTTTATCTTTACTGTCTAATACACGTAAAGGATTATTGTGCAAACGTGTTTGAGAGTCGGAACTCAATTCATTAAAGAACGGTTCTAAATATGCGATTAAAGCTTCTCGATACTTCAAACGATCCTCTTTTTTCCCTAGAGAATTTATGACTAGACGTACATCTTCTATCCCTATTTCAGATAGCAAGTCCCATGCTAGAGCAATTGATTCTACATCAACAGCTGGATTGGTACTGCCTAATACCTCTACACCTAATTGATGGAACTGACGGCTTCTTCCACCCTGCGGTCTTTCATAGCGAAACATTGGGCTCAAATAGTACACTTTTAGGGGCTTTGGATATTCTGGACCGAATAATTTATTTTCAACGTAGGCACGAACAATCGGAGCTGTCCCTTCTGGTTTTAGTGCAAGTCTTCGCCCGCCTTTGTCTTCAAAATCATACATTTCTTTTGATACAATATCACTGGTATCCCCTACGCTACGTGAAAACAAGTCATAGCTTTCAAAAAGCGGTGTGCGAATTTCAGAATATTGATAATCATGCATGATAATTCTTGCTGTTTCTTCAACATAATGCCATATTTTCATATCATCTAAATATATATCAGAAGTACCTTTTGGCTTTTGAATCATGGATTCTTCTCTCCTTCGAAATCAATATTACTTTTCCTTTAGCAAAAAAAATAGCCCTATCCCTATAAATTGGGAAAGGACGTGATGAGGACGTGGTACCACCTTAATTCGAGAGTATAAAAACTCTCCTCAGCAGTTAACGCCTGCAACGTGATAGCTTTTCACTATCAATCCTCCAACTCGTCTTTCGAAACAAACATCTGGAATAGTTTTCAACCTAGACTATTCTCTCTAAAACAGATACACTTGATTCTACTTTAATCTTCACAGGAAAAATATTATATTCAAGATACAAGACTCCGCTATATTTGTCAAGCTTAAAATGAAAAAACAATGAGAAATAATAAGTAGAATCAATAAATAGTGATTTTGGCGGAATTGAAAATTTTTATGAGAATTTCTTCTCACTTATTATGAAAAGGCTTTGCATATCTTTTCATAGGTTTGCTATAATATGAGACAAAGAGTAAATTATTTAAGAAAGGGGGGGCAATAATTGAGAACATTACAATTAAGTAGAAATGCCATGCTCATTCTGCTTGTCGTCTTTTTTATGACGCTTGGTTCAATTGGAACAGTGGCCTTAGCAAACTATACGAATGTAGTTGTTGAAGCCAGTGTAGTGAATGTGCGTCTCGGCCCTGGCCTTTCCTATGAAATAATGACACAAGTCCAGGGAGGAGCGAACGTAAATGTTCTTTCTGAGAAAAATGAATGGTACAAAGTTAGACTAGATGATGGGAGAATCGGTTGGATTGCTAGTTGGTTAGTTGATAATACAGAAGTGGCAGCAAGCCAAAATCTAGTTGCCACAATTATCGAATCTTCTGTAAATGTTCGCGAGGAAAACAGTCAGGAGGCCGAGATTGTAGGAACCGCCGTCGAAGGCGAACAATTTAATCTGTTGTATGAAGAAAATGGCTGGAGTCAAATCTATTACCATGATCGTGTTGCTTGGGTACTTTCCGAACTAGTAGAGCTTTCACCAGGCTTGATTGAATCAGAAATAGAAGCAGAACAAGATATGTCTGCTGAAACAACCCCAGTAGCGGGAAATATAACGATTATTAATGAGGGTGTCAATATTCGATCCGGTCCATCTCTAAATGATGAAGTTCTAATGACTGCCACTTTAGGAGAGTCTTTCCCATTTATTCGGGAGGTAGGAGATTTTTATGAAGTTGAGTTTGAGGATGGAACTACTGGTTTTATTGCCAATTGGTTGGTTGAGCTTGACAGCACAATCTCTCAAAACGAAGCTCCGCTTATCACGACTACTTTATCAGAAGCAACGATTGTCATTGATCCTGGTCATGGGGGAACAGATCCAGGAGCGCTGGGTTCATTCGTGTACGAAAAAGAAGTTACCTTAAGCACTGCAGAACAAGTTGCTAAAAAGTTAGAACAAGCTGGTGCGAATGTCATCCTGACTAGAACGGATGATGAATCCGTATCTTTAGAAGAACGCGTCTGGATGAGCAATAGCTACCAAGCAGATCTGTTCATCAGTCTTCATTACGATTCCACCCCAGAAGGAGTATTTGGTACTGGATTTACAACTTATTACTATAATGGAAATGATTCTTATTTAGCAGAATTAATGAATGATAAGTTAGGTCAGAATCTGCCGCTTCAAAATAATGGTGTGGCATTTGGTGATTATCTTGTTCTGAGAGAAAACTCACAGCCTTCCTTGCTACTTGAATTAGGATATATGAACAATGATGATGATGCCTATACCTTTGATAATAATTATTATCGAGATTTAGTTGCAGACAGTATATTCGCAGCTTTAACAGAATATTTTCAATAAACAAAATAAGAGAATGGGACTTCTTGTGAGTCCCATTCTCTTATTTGTTTTTACTATCAATCAGAATTGTGACGGGTCCATCGTTTATTAATTGAACCTGCATATCAGCACCAAAGATGCCTGTTTCAACAATGAGATCATGAGAACGCAAGATCTCATTTAAATTCTGATAGAGAGTCTCCCCCACTTCTGGTTGAGCTGCTTCTATAAAGCTGGGTCTATTTCCTTTTTTCGTGTTCGCCAAAAGTGTGAACTGTGATATGGAAAGTATTTGCCCGCCCACTTCTTTTAAGGAACGATTCATCTTTCCTTCTTCATCCTCAAACACTCGTAAATTTACAATTTTACGGGCAAGGTAATGAACATCCTCTTCTGTATCTTCATTTCCAACTCCTACAAGTAAGACAAAGCCTTTTTGGATTGAACCAACACACGTATTTTCAACTTCAACCGATGCACTTGAGACTCTTTGAATTACCACCCTCATCTGCCTAACGCTCCTAACACTTAAGATGTTACCCGACGAACGCTGTATACATCCGGAATATTTTTAATTTTGTCGACAATTTTATCTAACTGGCTTAAGTTTTGGATACTCAACTTAAGCGTAATAGTCGCGATTTTATTATCATCTATTTTTCCATTTACACTATTTAAATTCTTTGTCATGGAGTTGATAACATGAAGCACTTCATTCAATAAACCGGAACGATTGTATCCTTCTACCAATAACTCGGTTTCATAATCAATTGTCGATGATCCAGAATCTTCCCATTCAACTTCGATTAACCGATCTTTATTTTCATCAGAAAGTTGGACGTTCGGACAATCGGTTCGATGAACAGAGATTCCTCTTCCTCGAGTAATATAACCAATGATCTCATCACCTGGAACAGGATTACAACAGTGGCTAATCCGTATTAAAAGATTGTCAACACCCTGGATGACAATGCCTCCTTCATGACGTATTTTCATTTTAGAGGGCTCTTTTTTCGTTTTTTGCTCAATTGTTTCCAACGCTTGCTCTTGTTTTTGATGATCTCTTTCCCGACGAGCTTTTTCTGTAATTCTATTTGCAACAATGAATGGGGAAAGTTCTCCAAAACCAACTGCCGCAAATAAATCATTTTCAGTCTGCATATTGAATCTTTGTAAAGCGTCTTTTAACACTGGCTTTGTCAAAAACTCTTTAGGAGAAAATTCCATTTCTTGGAGTTGTTTCTCCATCATTATGCGTCCTTTTTCAATATTTTCTTCTCGATCCTGCAACTTAAAGAAGCGCTTGATTTTATTTTTTGCTTTATTGGTTGTCACTAAGCTAATCCAGTCACGACTTGGCCCAAATGAATTTGGGGATGTCATAACTTCTACAATATCACCATTTTGAAGTTTATAGTTCAGAGGAACAATTTTACTATTTACTTTTGCCCCTACAGTTTTATTACCAACTTCTGAATGGACATTATAGGCAAAATCTAAAGGTCCGGCACCAAATGGCAACTCCATAACGTCACCTTTCGGAGTGAATACATACACCTTGTCTTTAAATATATCTTCTTTTACACTTTCTACAAATTCACTCGCATTACGTGAATCATCTTGTAAGTCAATCAAATCACGGAACCAGTTCAACTGTCTTTGAAGGGTGTTTTCTTCCCCTTCAACTTTCTTAGTAGTACCCTCTTTATAAGCCCAGTGAGCCGCAACCCCAAACTCAGCTACCTGATGCATTTCTTCCGTTCTTATTTGGATTTCAATGGGGGTGCCCTTTAATCCGATCACAGTAGTATGCAGAGATTGATACATATTTGCTTTTGGCATAGCAATATAATCTTTAAAGCGTCCTGGCATAGGCTTCCATTTTGTATGGATTGCACCTAAAACAGCGTAGCAATCTTTAATAGAATCCACGATTACTCGTACAGCTAATAAATCATAGATTTCATTAAATTGCTTTTTCTGATCTTTCATTTTTTGGTAAATAGAATAAATGTGTTTTGGCCTGCCGTAAATACTCGCTTCAATATTCAATTCTTCAATTGATTCAGTGATTTTATTTATCGTATCGGAAATATAATGTTCTCGTTCATCTCGTTTTGTATTCATCAAATGAACAATACGGTAATATTGTTGAGGATTTAAATAACGTAAAGATGTATCTTCTAATTCCCATTTCACACGGTTGATCCCTAGACGGTGAGCCAAGGGTGCATAGATTTCCAATGTTTCATTTGAAATACTTCTTTGTTTTTCTGGCTTATGGAATTTTAAAGTCCGCATATTGTGCAAGCGGTCGGCTAGTTTTACCATAATAATTCGAATGTCATTCGCCATTGCTAATAGCATTTTCCGATGATTTTCTGCCAATTGTTCTTCATGAGATTTGTATTTGATTTTACCTAGTTTTGTTACTCCATCTACCAAAATCGCAACGGTTTTTGAGAATTCAGTTTCTATGTCTTCTAAAGTATAATCGGTATCTTCTACAACATCATGAAGAAAGCCTGTTGCAATTGTATCTGGATCTAATTTTAACTCTGCTAAAATAGCTGCAACTTGGGTAGGATGAACAAAGTATTCTTCACCAGATTTCCTCATTTGACCTTTATGCGCTTGTTCGGCAAAATCAGCTGCCTTCTGGACAAAAGCCGTGTGGGAAGAATTCATGTAAGAAGCACATAAATCAATTACTTCTTGTTTTGTATATGTTTTGTTTTTTGGCATTTTGTCACCTCTTTACTTCCAATCATTGTTAATTTATTTTTAAGTTTAATTATACGCTAATCAAGCAAATAGCGCCACGACCTTGTTTGGTAAGTCTGTATTCATAAAAAAGGAACTGTACTTAATGAGAGAGTGGGAAAAAAGGCCTTTAGCCCCGGATCTTCTAACGCATATCATGTCTGTACGTTGTATAATTCGGGTAGAGACAAGGGGCTGGGAGTTTTTCCCAGCCCCATCACTAAACTGTCCAGTCTTTATTTGTCACATAATTATTTATTTAAAGTTTCTTTCCATTCATCTACAATGGCTTTTCCGCTTGACGCTCCTAAACGTGTGGCACCTGCTTCGATGAAGTTTTTTGCGTCTTCATATGATCGAACGCCGCCGCTCGCTTTCACTCCCATATCAGAGCCAACGGTTTCGCGCATTAACCGGATATCTTCTAACATTGCTCCGCCAGTTGAAAAACCAGTGGATGTCTTTACAAAGTCAGCTCCCGCTTCTTTTGCAATCTCACATGCTGCTTTTTTTTCTTCATCCGTCAACAGGGATGTCTCAATAATTACCTTTAATATTGCTTTGCCTTTAATTGCTTCCACAATTGAAGAAATTTCATGCTGTACCACATCATAGGCTCTCTCTTTCATTGCTCCGATGTTGATAACCATATCTACTTCCTCAGCACCATTTTGAACAGCTTGTTTTGCTTCAAATGTTTTTACTTCAGCAGTGTTTGCTCCGTGTGGAAAACCGATGACCGTACATACTTTTACATCTGAATCATTCAGAAAAGCAGCCACTTTCTTCACCCAAAACGGTTGGACACAGACGGACATAAAGTCGTATTCAATTGCCTCTTGACATAAGTTTTGAATATCTGTTTCTGTCGCTTCTGGCTTCAATAAAGTATGGTCAATATATTTGTTTAGATTCATTTCACTAATCTCCTCTATTTAATAATTCAAATTGATATGATATTGCGGATAGTGCATATAGTGGAGCGGTTTCCGTCCGCAGTATCCTCGGCCCAAGACCACAAGTAAGAAAATCTTTTTCTCTAAATTTATCAATTTCCGCAGGGGATAACCCACCTTCTGGACCAAAAATGATTAAGAGACGTTCTCCTCGCTTCATTTGTTGAAGTGTTTTAGCAAAGGCACCTTGCTCCCCTGCTTTCGCATCTTCCTCATAAGCAACTAATTTAAATTGATAATCGTTAGAAAACGTTAAAAGTTCATCCATAGTTTTAAGGATTTCAATTTTTGGCACAGCTTGTCGATGAGCTTGTTCAGCAGCTTCTTGAGTTATTTTTTGAAAACGTTGCTGTTTTTTCTTTTTCTTGCTCTCATCCCATTTTACAATAGAATAGTCAGAAGAAAAAGGGATGATTGTATTTACTCCCAATTCCGTGCTTTTTTGAATAATAAGGTCCAGTTTGTCTCCTTTGGGCAGACCGCAAGCAATAGTAACATCAATAGGCAGCTCATTATTTTTCCCCTCATCTGCCACCCATTTTAAAATAACTTGCTTTTCGGAAGTATACTCAATTATTTCTCCAATACAACTATAAGAATTTGGGTCTGTCACATATACTTTTGTGCCAGGCTTAAAACGCATCACATTTTTCATATGGTGATAGTGATCGCCAGAAAGAAATAAGGATGCTGTAGAAAATTCATTTAAACCTTTTGAAATCATGTATCTTTGCATTATTCTCCCTCTAGCTCCTTTTTGCAGATGATGCAGTACCAATCTTTGGAATTTTTTATTTCCTCAATTATAAAACCTTGTTCAACTAATACTTCTAAAAGCTCCTCTTTCTTTGAATCAATGATGCCCGATAAAATAAATACTCCGTTATTTTTAAGATTATTCCATGCATCTTCAATCATCAATAGCAATATTTCAGCAAGTATATTTGCAACAATAATATCTGCACCTGCGTCATGAATACCCTCTAACAGGCTATTCTTCTCAATCGCAATCTGTGAAGTATATCCATTCAATTCTACATTCATCTTTGTTTGTTTGATTGCAACAGAATCAATATCATAAGCAAAAACTTCTCCTGCTCCTAATGCCTTTGAAGCGATACTCAAGATTCCTGATCCTGTCCCCACATCAAGAACCTTCTCTCCCCCTCTTACAACCGTTTCAAGAGCTTCTAACGAAAGACGAGTAGTCGGATGTGTTCCAGTCCCAAATGCCATTCCAGGATCCATTAGTAATATTTTTTCATCAACCTGTACCGGTTTGTACTTTTCCCAGAAAGGAACAATTGTTAAGTAACGCGTCACACGAATTGGATGGTAGAATTGCTTCCACGAATGCTCCCAATCCTCTTCTTTTATATCATTAATTAATAGTTCATATTTCCCAAGCGTTAAACCCATTGCAGTCATTTCGCTCATTTTTTTCCGAATAACGTTCAATGTATCCTTAAATAGTTTTTCATCTGGATAATATGCTTTTACAAATACATCATGACCAAATTCAGGTATATCACGACTATCCTTTAACTGTCCAAATCCATCGTCTTGCAGATTAATATAGTCTAACTCATCTTCAATTACGGTACCTTGAGCTCCAGCCTCAACTAAAAGATTCGCTGTAGCGTCTGCTGCTTCTGTTGTTGTTATAATTACGACTTCATTCCACTTCATTCTCGTCCACCACATCTTCTGTAATTTCTGACGGATAAGAATAGATTGCATAATCAAATCTATCTATATCCTTCAATGTTTTAATTGTATTCTGATAATTGTTATCATTCCACTTTATTTCAAATCGAACTTGTGCATCGTCCTGTAAGAATTCATGTAAATCATTCATTGCTTGTCCTACGCTGACTCTTAAATTTTTACAAATCGATTCAATTGTACCGCCGTATAAGCCATCCTCTTTATCAAATTCGATGGTAGCTAAATAGTTACTATTTTTAATATCTGATAACCGTGTATCATACAGCAATACAGCATCTTCGAAAACAAAATTATCATGAATATTAACCTTTTCGTATTGATCCGTCACTGTAGAATCTTTTTCTAGTGTAACAGGTATCATAACAACAATTTCAATGGTGTGTTTCTGTTTAAACCACTCTATTCTCCATTCACAAGGAAAGTGAAGGCTCTCCATTGTTTTCTGAATTTTATTGATGATGTTTTTTTGCATATATACCCCTCCATTCCATTTATAGCCATCCCAAATCAGATGCTATTTTGCCTTTTCTTCTCGATACATAAGGATTCCCTTCAACAAAGAATCTCAACTCTTTTTCTGTCCAAATCCCTTTATTCGCTATACCAATTCGCGGCGATGAAAGAATCTTTTTAGGTTTACGGCTGAATGATTCATCGATAAATACTTGCTTACCAAAAATTGATTCCCCATAATATTTCATCGTAATTCCTAAAGCTTTTGTTAAATTTCCAGGACCATTTGTTAACTGATATCCATGTTTAATTCGATTTTCTTCCATTATTCCAATTCCTTCAAATGGCTCTATTGCTCTGATTAACACACCTTCTGGGATACCTTTTTCTTGCGTAATAATATTCAGTAAAACATGTGTATGCATGACATGCACATATAACGTTCCAGCTTCTTGGAACATAGCATACGTTCGCTCTGTTTTTCTTCCTCCAAAACTATGAGCAGCCATATCCTCAATTCCCAAGTACGCTTCAGTTTCCACAATGAAACCCGAAACTCTCTTTCCATCCTTTTCATGTACAAGTAGTTTTCCTAGTAAATTTTGAGCAATTTCTTTTGTCGTATAATCTCCTTTAAAAAGCTTATCTATCATATTTCATTCCTTACTATCGTCTATTTCTTTTTATCATAATTATTTTACCAAACTTTTCTATTATTAACTAATATTCAAATATAGATCATAAACCTACTATAATAATGTTATCTTTTCATTTCTTTTTTGCTTTTCTAGGTCCTAGGTTCTATTGTCATGTTCGTATTTATTTGATATAATTGATAAGAACAAAACTTAATGAAAATAATCATATAACAATATCATTATCTTGAAAATGAACAAAGAACGAGGTGTGGTGGATGGCTGATAAAAACTTAACAACAAAGGATATTTTACAAAAAGAATTCAAAAACTCCATGAGAGGATATAACGTGAGTGAAGTAGATGAATTCTTAGATATGATTATCCGAGACTATGAATCTTATCAAAAAGATATTGCTTATTTGCAGAGCGAAAATGAACGCATGCGCAGTCGTGTTGATGAATTAACAAAACAAGCTGCAATTGGAAAACGAACACAATCAAGTGCTAGCCCTGGCAGTGGCGTAACGAATTTCGATATCCTAAAACGTCTTTCTAATCTAGAAAAACATGTCTTTGGCTCTAAATTAGAAGATCGTCAAGATGATGAAGAATTATTAAATGATTGATTTATACTCTAAAATTGAGTATAATTAGCAATTGCTAGATTTCAGCTAAAAACTCTGTAAATTCTGGGTAATCGCGGTTTTCTTACGAAAACTGAGGAAAGTCCATGCTCACACAAGCTGCGATGCTTGTAGTGTTCGTGCTTAGCGAAACAATAAGCTAAGGCAATTTTAAAAATTGACGGCAGACAAAAAGGCTACGGATTTATCTATGCCTGAGTAATCTTGAAAGTGCCACAGTGACGAAGTATCAAGGGAAACTTTGATAGTGGAACGGGTAAACCCCTCGAGTGAGCAACCCAAACATTGGTAGGGGCACTCTCTTTAGTAGGAAACGAACGAAAAAGAGAGGCAGTAATGCAGATAGATGATTACCTCAGCGAATGAGGCCTGACTTTTTCGCTAGACAGAACATGGCTTACAGGAATTTACAGAATCAGGTTTGAATTGATTGCATTCAGGCATTTAAATTGTCGCTTAATCATGTTCAGAAAATATTTCAATGGAAATATTCAGGGCAGGACGAATGTCCTGCCCTTTTCTTTTTGCTTAAAATTACTAATTATCGAAAGGATGTAACTATGAAACAATATCAATTAGTAGCAACCGCAGCAAGCGGAATTGAAGCCTTGACTGGTAATGAATTACGAGATATGGGGTACGAAGTACAAGTAGAAAATGGCAAAGTTTTTTTTAAAGGAAGCACAGAGGATATCATTAAAACAAATTTATGGTTACGTACTGGTGACCGGATTAAAATTGTTTTTGGTTCTTTCACAGCCAAAACGTTTGATGAATTATTCGAAAAAACAAAAGCATTGCCTTGGGAAGATTTATTGCCTATGGATGCAGCTTTTCCAGTATCTGGAAAGTCACATAAATCTACTCTCTACAGTGTTCCCGATTGTCAAGCAATTGTCAAAAAAGCCATTGTGGACCGTCTATCAAGTTTCTATCATCGCCGTGCCCGACTTCCTGAAACTGGAGCCGAGTACCCAATTGAAGTAGCGATTTTGAAAGACCAAGTTTCAATCACAGTAGATACTTCTGGATCAAGTCTATTCAAGCGAGGATACCGCACTGAGAAAGGCGGCGCTCCTATGAAAGAAAATATGGCAGCATCTTTGGTCAAGCTGACAAATTGGACACCGGATAAGCCTTTCTACGATCCTACGTGCGGTTCTGGTACAATTGTCATTGAAGCAGCTCTAATTGGCTTAAATATTGCTCCTGGAGTACAACGTGGTTTTATTTCTGAAGATTGGAATATATTTGAAGAAAAAGAATGGGACAAATATCGAAATGAAGCAAAGTTAGCTGCTGATTATTCGAAAGAATTGGATATATTGGGAACAGATATTGACGGAAGAATGATTGAAATTGCGAAAAGAAACGCGGAAAAAGCCGGCGTAGAAGATTTTATTACATTTAAACAAATGCAGTTAAGTGATTTCCATACCGATAAAGAATATGGAGTCATCGTATCCAATCCTCCTTATGGAGAGCGTATGGACGATCAAGATTACGTAGAGAATTTATACAAACAAATGGGGGAAGTTTTCCGCCCTATGGAAACTTGGAGCAAATACGTCATTACAAGTGATTTGTTATTTGAAGAATTCTATGGTCAGAGAGCTACGAAGAAAAGAAAGCTGTATAATGGCCGTCTGCGTACAGATTATTTCCAATTTTGGGGGAAAAGACCTCCGCGTAAGAACAAGTAAGAAATACAGTTGTATATAAACCTTGAAGCACCTACAAAAATTAAACGAATTAAAAAATCACAATAATATCTCTAGGAAGAGGTACTTATTGTGATTTTTTATTGGAATACAAAGCATTTTTAGCCAATTGATGAGCGCCTTTATTGTTCTTTTCTGGCACCCATTTTATATGAAAATCAGAAAAACGACTGACTAGCTCTAGAGACCGTGACAGCAACTCTTTATATTTATCATTACTTGTAAATCTTTTATTAACTGCATCTACTAACATTTTACTGTCTGAATGACATAAAACTAATTGGTCATTTTTATGATCCTTCAATAGTAATTCTAATGCATATAAAAAAGCAAAATACTCTGTTTGATGATTTTCATGGAAGCCGTCTAATTTTTTCCCAATTTGAGTTTGTTTTCCATCCTCTATTATCAAAACGCCAACGGATGAATTTTCTTTATTTGGATTAGATGCTCCATCTACAAATACTCGAATCATTTAATCAAAACACCTTACTTTTCTTGAATTTCAGAATCGTTTCTTACAGCAGGTATTGAATCTACTACGTTAACATTTGTTGCTTGCGGACCTCTTGCACCTTCAGCAATTGTAAATTCTACATTTTGGCCTTCCTTCAAAGCCTTGAACCCTTCTTGGTTAATTCCTGTAAAATGAACAAAAATATCATCCTGATTGTCAGAAAGTTCAATAAAACCGTACCCTTTTTCGTTATCAAACCATTTTACAATCCCATGAGCCATTGTAGATCCCCCTTTTTAGTTGAGAAACATGCTTAGCAAATTCTGTTACATTTTAATTATAGTCTTGAAATGGTATTGAGTCAACAAAGCACGATTTTTTGTAGCCCTTCTTATAAATCAGTTAAAATATCCAATCCTCCTTCTACCTCTTGAATGCTCCTATTTGTGATGATTTTTTCCATTTCATCTCCTTGAGAGTGATTCCCTTCTAAGACTAGCTCAATCCATACTTCTGTTGATGGAAAGGCTTCTTGTTCAAAGGGATAAAAATAGGCCATATGTAAAAACAGGTTAGTAGTTAATCGTTCTTTATCATCTACTGAGTATGTACCCAGTCGCATTTGTTCCATTATTTTTAAGTAGAAAAGCGATTCTTCCATCAAATGCAAGTTAGAAACTAAAAATGATTTTGTATAACAACTTTTTTGAATTGTTATCTCATCCGTCATTTCCTTCTCAATCAATAACTGAAGTATTTCCGTTTTAAATAGCGGATGAATTGTTGTCTCTATTAATAAATTTTTCGAGATCTGAAGTAAGTTTTTTTCAGGTAACTTTTTCATTTTCTTAATAAAGTCAATTTGATGATAATAACTCTTTTGGGCAATCAGAATACTTTCTTCAGAGGTGTCTTGAATGAATTGTTGTCTCTTTGATTCTTCCTTTGCTTCAATAATCAGAATATTTTGTTCAATCATATCATAAAAATGTCGGTTCTTATCAGATTGATTGATTTCAATATTTCTTTGAAAGATTTGTTTCCTAGCCTCTTCTAGCTGATCACTTTCGATTAATACGTTTAGTAACAGTAAATCGTCAGCTTCCATCCGATTAGAGTCAAATAAATAAGGTTTGTACCTTTTTAGAAGATCGCTTGCTTCTGTATGTCGATTTTGTTCTTGTAATAGTGACATACAGAAATTAAAAATTTCATCATCCATTTCAATCGAAAGCGCCTTTAATAAATGTTCAATTGTTTTATCAATTTCACCTAAATGAAACAACTCCATTGCAGCTTGTAAATAAAACTGAAAATTTTTAGGAAACTCTATCGAATTTGACATAATAACTCCCCCTAACATCCGTTATAGAATAACAAAAAAAGTCTACCAACTACAAGGGCTGGTAAACTTTTTAAAGCACTTCTAATAATTTCTGAAACGTGCTTGTCTTTGTTCAACGATTTTATCTTTATTCCAACTTTTCATTTCTTCTAACGCTTCAACAATATCTTGGCGCATTCTGGAAATTAATTCTTCCCTTTTTAATTTAACTTTTCTTCTGCTTTCGGGAATGATTTTATCAATGACTTGTAGTTCTAAAAGATCATCAGGTGTGAGTTTCATTATCTCCGCTGCTTCTTTGCTGCGAGAAGAATCTTTCCAAAGAATGGAAGCAAATCCTTCTGGTGAAAGTACAGAATACATAGTGTTCTCCATCATCCATACTTTATTACCCATTGCCAAGCCTAATGCTCCCCCACTTCCGCCTTCCCCTATAAAAATAGAGAGAATAGGGACCGTTAATTGAGACATTACTAGCAAACTCTCTGCAATGGCCTCGCCGATTCCACGATCTTCAGATTCTACATCACAAAAGGCGCCAGAGGTATTAATAAACGTTACAATCGGACGGTTAAACTTCTCTGCCTGCTTCATTAATCGAATAGATTTGCGGTATCCTTCTGGATGCGGAGAGCCAAAATTTCGGTAAACATTCTCTTTTATATCTCGTCCTTTTTGAGTCCCTATAATCGTTACAGGAGAACCATTTAAAGTTGCTACTCCTCCAATGATCGCAGGGTCATCTCCAAAACGGCGATCACCATGCATCTCAAAAAAATTCTCAAATAGAAGTTCCGCAAACTCTTGCGTTGTGATTCTTTCTACACTTCTTGCATTTTTTATAATTTCATTAACTTCTGTCATAACTCTAGCCCCATTTCTTCTGGGCTATGAATGGCTAGAAGATAACTGATAGCTGAGCGTAATCTTTTTCGGGGTACAATACGATCAATAAAGCCTTTTTGCAAGACATGTTCCGCACTTTGAAAACCTTCTGGCAGAGATGCTTTAATGGTCTGTTCAATTACACGCTTACCAGCAAAGCCGACTGTTGCACCTGGTTCAGCCAAAATAATATCCCCTTGCATGGCAAAACTTGCTGTAACGCCTCCTGTAGTCGGATCCGTTAATACCGTTACATACAGCAAACCTGCTGCACTGTGATTTGCTATAGCAGCACTTACTTTAGCCATTTGCATCAAGGATAAAATACCTTCTTGCATTCTAGCGCCACCTGACGCTGTAAATACGACGACTGGCAGTTTTAACTCTAATGCTCTTTCGAATGCTTGTGTTAATTTTTCACCAACGATTTTTCCCATACTTCCCATGAAGAAATTGGAATCCATCACGCACAGAACTGTCTTTTGTCCATTGATAGCAGCAATCCCTGTAACAACCGCTTCATCGGTATTTGCTTTTTCTTTTGTTTTTGCCAATTTATCTTCATAACCAGGAAAATCTAAAGGATTCTCAATGGCCATTGTTTGATTCCATTCTTCAAAAGAACCATAGTCGACAATAAGATGAATCCTTTCTTCAGCAGATATTCTGAAGTTATACTGGCAATGAGGACAAATTTTCTCTTCCCCTAAGTCCTTACTGTAGATTGTTTTTTTACAATTTGGACACTTTTTCCAGAGACCTTCCGGCACGACCGGCTTTTGAACATCCTCTTCGCTTACAGTAGAAGGTTCTAAAGAAATATATGGACGTTTTCGAAATAATTTCATTTCCTCACCTCTTGCCTCTTAATTTATCTCCTATTATTGTTCACTAGTAGGAGGTTGCCAAGTTTGTAAAAAGGTGTTCTGTAAATAATCAGTATCAAAGTCTCCTGAAACAAATCTTTCATCTTCCAAAATAGCTTCTTGGAAATATTGATTTGTTTCAACACCATGAATAACTAATTCTTGCAATGCTCTTCTCATTTTAGCAATTGCTTCTTTACGATCTTCACCTTTCGTAATAATCTTAGCAATCATAGAATCATAAAATGGAGGAATTTTGTAACCACCATACATAGCACTTTCTACGCGTAATCCATTTCCACCACTTGGTAAAAACAAATAATCAATCGCCCCTGATGAGGGTCTGAACCCCTCTGCAGGATTTTCTGCATTGATTCGACATTCAATTGTATGACCTGTTATTTGAATATCTTCTTGTTGGATGGTCATTGGCAAGCCGCTTGCAATTCGTAATTGCTCTTTTACAATATCAATGCCTGTAGCCATTTCAGTTACAGGATGTTCTACTTGAATACGTGTATTCATCTCCATGAAATAGAACTTTTCATCGGTGTCTACTAAAAATTCAATCGTTCCAGCGTTTCTATAGCCAACATGTTTGGCTGCTCGAACGGCTGTCTCGCCCATTTCTTGACGTGTTTTTTCAGTAATGTAAGTGGAAGGAGATTCTTCCAAGACTTTTTGATGATTTCTTTGTAAAGAACAATCGCGTTCGCCTAAATGGATAACATTTCCTTGCTCATCCGCTAATATTTGAACTTCAATATGGCGCGCTGGGCTGATAATCTTTTCAATGTACATGCGGTCATCTCCAAAAGCTGCTTTGGCTTCGGCTTTGGCTTGAGAAAATAATGCTTCCAGTTCTCCTTCAGCCATTACTTTTCTCATCCCTTTACCACCACCACCAGCTGCTGCTTTTAAAATAACTGGATAACCGAGTTCATCTGCTTTTTTAGCAACTTCTTCTGTTGTGTGCATGTAATCTTTACTGCCAGGGATAACTGGCACGGCTGCTTCCATCATCGCGTTTCTTGCATTTGATTTATTTCCCATTAGATCGATGGTTTCTGCTTTTGGACCAATGAACTTAATATTCATTTCTTCACACATAGTGGCGAAGATGCTATTTTCAGATAGAAATCCAAATCCCGGATGAATCGCCTGCGCTCCCGTAACAACTGCTGCGCTAAGAATGCTCGTCATGTTTAAGTAGGAATCACTCGCACGTGCTGGACCAATACAAATTGCTTCCGTCGCTAATTGGGTATGCAAAGCCTCGCTATCTGCTTCAGAGTAGACAGCAACCGTCTGGATACCCATTTCATGACACGCTCGAATAATTCGAACGGCAATTTCCCCTCGATTTGCTATCAATACTTTTTTCAGCATGTTTTATCTCCCAATAATAAATGTCATTTCAACTTCACAAACTTTTTTGTCGCCTACAAAAGCTTGTCCAAGACCGATTCCCGCATATTTTTTCAATTTCACAATGTCTACTTGCAGACGCAATACATCTCCAGGAACAACTTTTTGACGGAACTTAACTTTATTCAATCCACCCAGATAAGCAGTTTGTCCTTCAAAACCTTCCATTTTTAATAATGGAATCGATCCTGCTTGAGCGAGTGCTTCTACAATCAGGACACCCGGCATTACTGGTTCTCCTGGGAAGTGCCCTTGGAAAAATTGTTCGTTGATCGTAACATTTTTGTATGCCACCACTTTTTCTCCAGGGATTAATTCTTCTACTTTATCGATAAAAAAGATTGGGTAACGATTTGGTATAATATCCATTACTTCTTGTGCAGTTAGTAAGCTCATAGTTATTCTCCTTTAGTTAAACAATACGGAATAATGGTTGATTGTATTCGACAACTTCTTCGTTCTCTACTAACACTTCAACAATTTTCCCATTGTATTCAGATTTTATTTCATTCATGATTTTCATCGCTTCTATTAGACAAACAACTTGCCCTTCTACAATCTCTTCACCCTCAGATACATAATAATCTGAATCTGGATTTGGCTGGAGATAAACGACACCTACAATTGGTGATGTAACCACTTTTCCTTCTGGAGCAGTCGAAGCTCTTTCGACAACTTCAGAAGTCTCTTGCTCAGCGACTGGCGTTGTTTGCATTGTAATTGTTTCAGTAGCTGCCTCTGTTGGCATTGTCTCTTTTGCAAAAGAAGGGGTTGTGTTTTTTGATAACCGTAAAGATGTTCCATCTTTTACATATTCAAATTCTTTTAAGGAAGACTGGTCAACTAAAGAAACCAATTCTTTTATGTTCTCAAATTCCACTAAGCTTCCTCCCACTTTTTAAAGCAAAGAACCGCGTTATGTCCACCAAATCCTAGTGAATTATTTAATGCATAATAAATTTCTTGTGGACGGCCCACATTTGCTACATAATCTAAATTACAATCTTCATCTTGTACTTTCAAACCGATTGTTGGTGGCAAGAAGTTTTCTTGAATCGCTCGAACACAAGCGATCGACTCGATTCCTCCTGCTGCACCCAACAAATGACCGGTCATACTTTTTGAACTGGAGATCGCAACTTTCTTCGCTACTTCTTCCCCTAGAGCAAATTTTATTGCTTTTGTTTCAGAAGAATCATTAGCAGGCGTGCTTGTTCCGTGAGCATTAATGTAATCAATGTCAGCAGCAGTAATACCAGCATCTTCAATGGCCATTTTCATTGCCGTACCAGCTCCACTACCATCCACACTTGGGGCAGTCATATGATAAGCATCTGAGTTCGTTCCATATCCAGCAACTTCGGCAAGAATGGTCGCACCACGTTTCTGTGCATGTTCTAAACTTTCTAACATCAATACGCCAGCACCCTCTCCCATGACAAAACCATTTCTTTCTTTGTCGAAAGGAATGGATGCACGGTCTGGATCAGTACTTTCCGAAAGAGCAGTTAAAGCTGCAAAACCGGCGATACCAATTTCACAGACAGTTCCTTCTGCTCCACCAGCAAGAATAACATCCGAGTACCCATGTTTAATATTTCGATAGGCTTCACCAATGGAATTGGTTGCGGAAGCACATGCTGTTACGATATCTAAACTGATTCCTTTTGCTCCTACTTTGATAGATGTGTTTCCAGCTGCCATATTTCCAATTGTCATTGGCACAAACATAGGTGGAACACGTTTTGGACCTTTGTTATGCATTTTAATAATGCCTGATTCCATTTCGTTTAATCCGCCAATACCGGAGCCAATAATAACTCCGAAGCGAGATGCGTCAATTTTATCAACCTCGAGGCCGCTGTCTTCTACCGCTTGAACAGCTGCAGCAACTGCATATTGGGAATAAAGATCCATGCGTTTAAATTCTTTGCGGTCCATATATAGTTTTGGATCAAAATCTTCAACTTCTGCAGCAACCGTAATTCCTGTTTCTGAAGCATCAAATTTCGTAATAGGCTTAATCCCATTTTGACCATTCTTTAGTTTATTCCAAAAATCTTCAACTGTGTTACCTAATGGAGTAATAGCTCCCATACCAGTAATTACTACGCGATTCATAATCTTCCTCCTTACATGTACATGCCACCATTTACACGAATGGTTTGTCCAGTAATATAATCACTTTTACTTAAAAAGACTGCTGCTTCAGCAATATCTTTTGTTTTTCCGAATTTTTTCAATGGGATTTGATCCATCATTGCTTTTTGATTTTTTTCAGAAAGCGCAGCTGTCATATCCGTTTCAATAAAGCCAGGTGTAATAGTATTACACGTAATTCCTCTTGGTGCTGCTTCTCGAGCAACAGATTTCGTTAAACCGATGATCCCAGCTTTACTAGCCGCATAATTCGCTTGTCCAGGATTGCCTGTCTCACCTACAACACTTGAAATATTAATAATCGATCCTGCGCGTTGTTTTAACATGATAGGTAATGCATGACGAATTGTATTGAAGGAACCTTTTAAATTCACTTGGTAAGTAATATCAAAATCTTCTTCATCCATTCGCATTAATAATTTATCTCGGTTGATTCCAGCATTGTTTACGAGAACATCAATCGAACCAAAAATTTCTTTTGTTTTTGAAATAATTTCTTTTGCAACTTCAAAATCACTAATATCCCCAAGAATGGTTTCTACTTTTACACCATAGGCAGTCAGTTTTTGAACCATTTCTTCCGGAACAGGCTTTCTTGCATTTAGAACAATATTTGCTCCTTCTTTTGCAAACCCTTCAGCAATTGCTTCGCCAATCCCACGGGAACTACCTGTCACGATAACAGTTTTTCCTTTTAATTCCAATTGCTCTCCTCATTTCTTCAATCTAGTTGGCTTTTAGGCCTGCGATTGTTTTTTCTAATGATGATAGATCTTCCACATTATAGACAGACACACTTTTATCAATTTTCTTGATAAACTTACTCAAGGTTTTACCAGGTCCTACCTCAACAAATGTATCTACGCCCATTGCAATCATCTTCTGAATAGAATCTTCCCATTTAACAGCTGATTCAACTTGTTTTTCTAAAAGGGTTGGAATTTCGTCCTTTTTCATCATTTCAGCCATTGTATTCCCAATTACTGGTATCGTAGGTTCTTGGAAAGTTATTTTTTTTAATTCATCTCGCAATTGAATTGCTGCTGGATGTAATAATGCTGTATGGAAAGGTCCACTTACTTGTAGTGAAATCATTCTGCGAACTCCTTGTGCTTCTAGAAGTTCAACAGCCTTATCTACTCCTTCTATTTCTCCACCAATAACAATTTGTGATGGCATATTATAATTGGCAGGTGCTACGTAAGCTGTTTTAGCAGCTTCTTTACAGGCTGCTTCAATTACTGCTCTTTCTGCATTCATAACTGCTACCATTTTCCCTGTGCCAGGTGGTGCTGCTTCACTCATATATTTTCCGCGTTTCATGACCAACTTCAAACCCTCATTAAAAGAAAAAGCATTGGCTTTCACCAGTGCTGTGTATTCTCCAAGGCTTAATCCGGCAACTAGTGCAGGCTGGATTCCTTCTGAAGTAAGAAGTTGATCGATCGCATAACTAACGGTCAGGATTGCTGGTTGTGTGTATTCAGTTAAGTTTAGTTTTTCATTTTCTTCAAAACATAGTTCCTCTATATTATATTCAAGAATTCTTGATGCTTCTTTAAACACAGTACGAACTACTTCATAGTTATCGAAAAGCTCTTTCCCCATACCAAAATACTGAGCACCCTGACCACTGTATACAAATGCCAGTGACATATTTTCACCTCAGTTATTATTCAGCCCATATTTTTGTTTGTTCAAAAACAACATCCTTACAAACAGCCATATAGTCCTCAATTATCTCTTTACAAGATTCTTCTTTTTTGATTAATCCTGCAATTTGACCCGCCATCATTGAACCGTAATCTTTATCTCCTTCAACAACCGCACGCCGAAGTGCTCCAGCGGCCATCGCTTCCATACGAGAAAAATCCGGTTTTTCTTTACTTGTTTCTTCTTTTTCTATTTGCATGTACTCACGCGTAAGTTTGTTACGTAAAACACGGACAGGATGTCCTGTAATTTGACCAGTCACAACTGTATCAATATCCTTCGCTTTCAAAATGGAATTTTTAAAATTTTGATGGGCATTGGATTCTCGGGCTACAACGAAACGAGTTCCAACCTGGATTCCAACTGCTCCCAGCATAAAGGCTGCAGCCATTCCACGTCCATCCCCAATACCGCCAGCAGCGATAACTGGTATAGTCACAGCATCCACCACTTGTGGCAATAATGCCATTGTGGTCGCTTTACCAATGTGTCCGCCGGCTTCCATACCTTCCACGATAATCGCATCTGCACCGTCTTTTTCCATTCTTCTTGCAAGTGCAACAGAAGCGACTACTGGAATAACCTTTATTCCAGCAGCCTTAAATTTATCCATGTATTTACCTGGGCTTCCTGCACCTGTTGTTACTACTTTTACACCTGACGTACAAACTGCCTCTACCACATCTTCAACATGCGGATTCAATAACATAATATTTACGCCAAATGGTTTATCAGTTTTTGCTTTCATGTCAGCAATCTTATGGTTGACAACGTCTACTGGATCATGACCCGTCCCAATTAAACCAAGTCCACCAGCATTAGAAACTGCACTCGCTAAATCAGCATCAGCTACCCAAGCCATTGCACCTTGAATAATTGGATAATCAATTCCCAACATTTCACGTAAAACAGACTTCATACAAGTGCCCACTTTCTCTTTATCAAAATTATGCTAGTTGAGCATCTACATATTTCACTAAATCTTCAACTGTATTGATTCCTTCGTCGCTTTCGATCTTGATATCAAATTCGTCTTCGATGTCATTAATAATTTGGAATAAATCTAAACTATCTGCATCTAAGTCTTCACGGAAATTTGTTGTTAACGTCACTTCTTCTTCATCTTTGTCCAATTGGTCTACAATAATTGCTTGAATTTTTTCGAATGTCATTTTAATATTCCTCCAAATTTTAAATAGTTTTTTATTTTTTTATATTGTTATAATAATGGAACCCCATGTCAGGCCTCCACCAAATCCAGTAAAGAGAAGTTTTTCTCCGCTGCCAATATCGATTTGCTTTGAATCAACCATATGGCTGAGCAGTACGGGGATACTTGCAGCGGAAGTATTTCCCGTACTTTCAATGTTTGTAGCAAATTTCGATAAAGGTATCTTTACTTTTTTACTGATTGCTTCTAGAAGGCGAATATTTGCTTGATGAGCAACTACCCATGATATATCATCCTTTTCTAGACCGCCGTTTTCGATCGATTGATTGATCGTTTTTGGTACACTGCGAATAACAAAGTCAAATATGCCTCTGCCATCCATTTTCAAATACTGCTTGTCTTCATTTTGCTCGTTCGATAAAAAAGGATTTTGAACTTTCTTTTCATCAGCTGTTAAAGCCATAAAACGAGAACCATCTGAATGTAAATCTTCTGCAACAAAAGAATCTACATCTGATTCTTCTAAAAGTAGTCCTCCAGCACCGTCGCCAAACAATACAGCAGTTGAACGATCTTCCCAATTAATAACTTTTGACATTGTTTCTGCACCAAGGACCAATCCTTTTTTATACATCCCACTTCGCATAAAGTGACATGCCGTTGATAGAGCAAAAACAAATCCTGAACAAGCTGCATTAATATCAAAACAGAAAGCTTTGGTAGCACCTATTTTTTCTTGAACAATACAGGCTGTAGAAGGACTTGATGCATCGGGCGTCATTGTTGCCAAAATAATAAAGTCAATCTCTTCACCGGAAATACCTCTTTTTCTTAAAATATTCTCGGCTGCTTTAGCAGCTAGGTCAGAAGTATTTTCGCCAGCAGAGATATGTCTTTGTGAAATGCCCGTTCTCTTCTTTATCCATTCATCGCTCGTATCTAGAAACTTTGCCAAGTCATCATTCGATACTACCTGAGGTGGTAAATAATGCCCGGTTGCTGTAATTTTAATTCCCATTTATTATTACCTTTTCCCAATACTTTCAACCAGTTCAAATAAGAAACTGTGAAGGTTGTTTAAACCTCGTAATAGTACTTCCACTTCTTCGTCATCCATACCTTCAATCGTACGTTTTACCATTTCACGATGAAACTTTTCATGAAGCCGATAGACCAGTTTGCCCTTTTTGGTTAAACCAAGCTTAATTACTCTACGATCGTTTTCCATTCGCTGTCGAACGACGTAATCTTTTTTAACTAAAGTGTTAATAGCAACTGATAAAGTGCCGGCAGTAATATTTAGTTTTTTGGCTACCTCTGATGAAGTATGTTCTGAATACATTCCAATAGCTTCCAAGGTATGCATTTCGCTAATTGATAAATCAGAAAAATTACTACCGCGCAAAGCATCTTCTTCTATGTCCAGTACTTCATCGAAAATGGAAATTAAATAAGAGTTGATTTGTTCGATAGAATGACTCAAAGAATGGCTCCCTCCTTTTAATAATTTAGCTCAAATTCAATTTGAATTCCAAATAGTTTGACTATCAAACCATTTGACCTCCAAACTATATATAAAATACAAATAGTTGTCAAGAAACATCCTGAAAAAAATATTACCTTAAACTTTTCTTAAAAACTTTTTAACAATAAATTTTTATTCCTTTCACAAATAAATAAAAAGCCTGTTTAGCGGAGAGTAGAAAACCATCTTACGTTTTCTGTTTCTACTCTGCTCTAGGTATGTTTTATCCAATTTCCAAAGTCAGGCTTGAGCCTCAAGGTAATAAAGGCATTCAACTGATTAAAAAAAAGCCAAAAAAAAAGAGCTATCAAGGGGGTACTCCCCTTGATGACTCTTTATTCACCTACATTTACAAATTCATCAATATCTTTGAAATTCACAATTGTTTTGTCTTCGCAGATATCTTTCATGATATGAGATGATTGATTCCAGTTTATTTCTACTACTGCACTATTTGTTAATAACTTTTGGATTGTTCCAACCATTTTGTGGTCTCGAAAAGTAAAACGAATCTCATCGCCTACATCCGGCCGAATTGATTCTTTAATCGTATCAACTACTTTCAGAGCATCTTCATAAGAAACCCCCAATAAGCTAGCAATTCGGGAATTACTGGTTCCTTTTCGTAGTTGAGCTTCAATCATAGTTTTTGTTTCTTCAGAAATCTTTTTAGCCATATTCAATGATCTCCTCACTTTCCATGCATGAGCGGCCACACAATTTCTAATAATAGTATAACATAGTTTTAATTTTTTAGGGATTAAGTCACGTTTCAAACATAAATAAAAAATCAAGTATGTAATATAAAATACACACTTGATTTTTTATTTATACGATTGATTATAAAATACGTCTCAGGAGGGATTCGAACCCCCGACCGTTCGCTTAGAAGGCGAATGCTCTATCCTGCTGAGCTACTGAGACAACACAGTGTCCTGTAACAGAACATTTATAATTGTATGAAATTTCTGGAAGAAAGTCAACATGTTTTTTCAATTTCTTTTTTTATTTTAAAAATGGTCGCTTCAAAAGACCTTGTTGCTTTAAAATTTCAAGATATAGTATGTATTAGAATTTTCGAATCTAACACATACTATATCCTGCCTTTTCAAATTTCCTATGCTTTAAAAAATACTTCTTCTACCGCGGCTGTTACAGCTAATTTTACGTGTTCAAATGTTAGACCGCCTTGAATATATAATGTATAAGGTGGTCTTATTGGACCATCTGCAGACAATTCAATACTCGCTCCTTGGATAAAGGTTCCTGCAGCCATAATTACCTTACTTTCATAACCAGGCATGGGGGCCGGGATTGGTAGAACGTTTGAATCTACAGGCGAATATTTCTGAATAACTTGTGCGAATTCCACTAATTGTTCTTCAGAAGGTAATTCTACCATTTGAATCAGGTCAGTACGCGAATCATTCCATTTGGGCGTTGATTCTACTCCACACTCCTCTAGCAGTGCTGAAGTGAAGATTGCTCCTTTAACGGCTTCTCCGACCACGTGAGGCGCTAAAAACAGCCCCTGATACATTTCTAGCAAACTATATAACGTAGCTCCTGCTTCACGGCCAATTCCTGGTGTGGTTAAACGGTAGGAACACTTTTCAATCAAGTCCTCGTTACCCACGATATAACCACCCATTTTAACGATACCACCACCAGGATTTTTAATAAGTGATCCTGCAATTAAGTCGGCGCCCACTTCTATTGGTTCCATCGTCTCAACAAATTCACCATAACAGTTATCTACAAAAAATATGGCATTTGGAGCAAGTGGTTTGATTTTCTCGATCATTACTCGGATATCTTCAATGGTAAACGAAGGTCTGTTTGCATATCCACGTGATCGCTGAATCCCAATTACTTTTGTTTGTTCAGTTAGCTTCGCTTCTACTCCTTCAAAGTCCACAGAACCATCGTCAAGTAAATCTACGTGATCATAGCCAATTTGGTACTCCTTTAAAGAACCAATCCCATTTCCTGTTACACCTACGATATCCAATAGAGTGTCATAAGGCTGTCCAGTAATATATAATAAATCGTCATTTGGACGTAAAACACCTAGTAAGGCAGTTGCAATAGCATGCGTGCCAGAAATAATTTGAGGACGAACAAGAGCTGCTTCTCCTTTGAAAATTTCAGCATACAGCTCCTCCAAGGTGTCTCTTCCTATATCGTTATACCCATACCCCGTACTTGGAGTAAAGTGATAATCACTTACATTGCATTTGCGAAAACCATCCAATACCTTCTTTTGATTTTCCAAAACTTTTTGTTGAACTTCTTTAAATACTTCTTGTATTTGCTCATCTACCTTATTGACGATTGATTCTATGTTACGAATTGATTGACTCATTATCCTAACGATCTCCTAACCATTTTGAATTGCTTTTAGTATATCCTTTAAATAAATAGTGATTTGTTTCTCCAATTAATTCCATTGACTCGACAAAAGTTTCTTGCTGCAGTTGATTAAATAGTGCTCCTCCATCTTCTGCCAACGATACTTCGCGCTCATAAGGAACAAGGTGTTTTTTTATCTCTTCCCACATAAAATCCTGCAAGGTTGCAATGTCTGCTTCATTTAATGCTGATATGACAATGTGTGGGTGTAAGCGAGCTTGGAAATTTTCATGCATCTTATCTTTTTTATTGTAAACCGTGATAATTGGCGTTTCTTGCATGTTTAGATTTTGGATTAAGTCTAAAACAGTCTCTTCTTGTTGCTCAACATATTGCTGCGAGGAATCTACTACATGAAGAAACAAATCCACTCCTCTGCTTTCTTCTAAAGTAGAATGAAAAGCATGGATGAGTTGAGTAGGTAAATTTTGAACAAAACCAACCGTGTCCGTTATCGTTGCTTTAAATTGATTAGGGAAAACCATTTTTCTCGTTAAGGGATCCAGAGTTGCAAATAATAGGTTTTCTTCAAACGTATCAGCATCTGTTAATCGATTCAATATAGTGGATTTCCCTGCATTTGTATAACCAATTAAACCAATTTGGAAAACGCCACTTGATTGTCTTTTTTCTCTCGAACGTTGGCGGTGTCTCTCTGTCTCTTCTAATTCTTTCTTGATTTCATTAATTTGTCGGTGAATATGTCTACGGTCCGTTTCCAGTTTAGTTTCCCCGGGTCCTCTTGTACCAATTCCCCCGCCGAGCCTGGACATATTAATACCTTGGCCGGTTAGCCTTGGCAACAAGTAATTTAATTGAGCTAAAGAAACTTGTAATTTACCTTCCTTACTCTTTGCCCGCATGGCAAATATATCTAATATTAATTGAATACGATCAATTATTTTGCACTGGATTACTTCTTGTATATTACGAAGATGTCTTGGTGAAAGTTCTTGTTCAAAAATTACTGTGTGAGCTCCTAATTCTTCTACAAGGTGTAACAGTTCTTCCAACTTACCCTTGCCAATAACCGTTCTGGGATCAATTGAATCTTTCTTTTGGGTAAGGACTGCTACGACTTCCCCTTCAACCGTCTCCGTTAAATTCTCTAACTCTTGTAATTCATATTCAAATAACTCATCCGACTGTCTCGTTTGAACCCCAACTAAAATCACCTTTTCTTTTTCTCTTGCAGTTTCCATTTACTCACCTCTTTCTAAGAAGTCTGTGACAAGCAATTCAACAGATTCTAAATAATTGTCTTTCATTACATCAAACCAATGGACATTTTCCATTCGATTTCGAAACCAAGTTAATTGACGTTTCGCATATCGTCTTGAATTTTGCTTTACTTTTTCTTTTGCTTCATCAAAAGTCGCATCCCCTGAAAAGTAAGGAAACCATTCCTTGTAGCCAATTCCCTTGTGCGCCTGGTTATTTTCTTTATTCACTAATTCAAACAGCATTTTCGCTTCATCTAACACACCTTGCTCCACCATTACTTCAACCCGATGATTAATTCGTTCATATAAAAGTGTCCGATCACAATTTAAAGCAATGGATAGGACACGGTAACTGTCTGAAAGTGAAAATTCTTGCTGGGAAGAAAATTTTTCTCCAGACATGTGGATTGATTCTAATGCTCGAATGACTCTTCTTGTATTGTTTGGATGAATTTCTTTGGCAGCTTCCGGATCAACCATATTCAATTGGTTCCAAATGTAGAGGGATGATGTTTCTTCTAAAGTTTTTTCAAGGTTTTTGCGGAAAGAAATATCTTCTCCTGTTTTCCCGAATTTCATATCATTTAATAACCCTTGAATATACAAACCTGAACCACCAACCAGGATGGGTACTTTCCCCCTACTCTGGATATCATCGATGACTTGCTCAGCTGCTGCTTTGAAATCACTTGCTGTATATGAAGATGCGACATCTACGATATCGATTAAGTGGTGGGGGATACCACCCATCTCCTCCACTGTTACTTTTGCTGTACCAATATCCAATCCCTTATAAACCTGCAAGGAATCACCATTGATCACTTCTCCTGAATATTTTTTTGCTAAATGAACACCTAAAGCCGTTTTCCCCACTGCCGTTGGACCCATTATAACAATGATACTTGAATTTTTTGCATTAACCACCTTGTACGAGCCTCCTCACATGTAATGCTTTTTTGGGGAAGTCCGTAATAACACTGTCTACTTTTTTTCTAAAACAATAAGATAATAGTATCGTAGTATTAACCGTCCACACTCTCAAGGGAATGTTATTTTTCATTTTTAGTACAGAAGTCAATGTCTTTAAGCCGGTGTGCCAGCCTTTTACAGGTATGCTTTCATTTAATGTCATAAAATTTCGATTTTTTTCATTAAATAATAAAGCGTATTCTGCTTCGGGATTTATTTCTAGCAAACGCTCAAGTGTCGCATAATTAAAACTAGAATAGATAATGGGATACTGCGGCTTTAATGAAGCAACCAGCTCTAGTACCATCATCTCTATTCCCTTATATTCATTTTTGTCGGTTTTAAGTTCAATATTTAAAACCCCTGAAAAATTACTCTCTGTTAAAAATACCAAGACTTCCTCTAGTGTTGGTATTTTCTCTCCTTTGAAACGATTGTGAAACCACCCCCCTGCATCAAACTGTTGTAGTTCTTCAACCGTGAAATCACATACTAATCCAGAACCATTTGTGGTTCGATCAATTGTTTCATCATGAATAACCACTGGAAAATTATCTTTGGATAGATGTACATCTAATTCGATACCATCACTGCCAACTTCTAAAGCTTCTCGAAATGAAATAAGCGTATTTTCTGGAGCAGTCCCTTTACTACCTCTATGTGCAATAACTTTTGTAACCAGAATAACAGCTCCTTTTATCAATTATTATTTTTTAGCTAAATCTAACAGTTCTCTTGCATGAGCAATGGAGAGCTCTGTAATGTCACTTCCTGCCAACATTCTAGCAATCTCCATTACACGAGTATTCTCTTCTATATTCGTGATGTGAGTCTTTGTTCGGTTGCCGCTCACTTCTTTTTCAATATAAAAGTGGTGGTCAGCCATAGCAGCGACTTGTGGTAGATGACTAATACATAAAACTTGAGAATGTTCTGCTACTAAATGGATTTTGTTTGCGATTGCTTGTGCCACTCTACCACTTACTCCTGTATCGACCTCATCGAAAATAATACTTGTAATTCCTTGAGTTTGAGTAAAGATTGCTTTTAAAGCCAACATCATTCGTGATAATTCGCCGCCACTCGCAATTTTGGTTAATGGTTTCAGCGGCTCGCCGACATTGGTTGAAATATAAAATTCAATTACATCAAGACCATTCGAATGAATGGCTGTTTTCTCTTCATTAAAAATTACTTTAAACTGCGCTTTCTCCATATACAATTCTTTCAGCTGTTTCTGAATTTCAATTTCTAGTTTTTCAGCAATCTCTCTTCTCATTTTAGAAAGTGCTTTCCCGGTCTTTTCGATCGAGCTTTTTTCTCGTTCAAACGTTTTTGTAAGTCGAGCGATATAGCTCTCTTTATTTGAAATCATGTCCAATTCAACAATAATTTGTTCATAATATTTTTTTATTTCAGTAATCGATTGCCCATATTTTCGTTTTAATTGATGGATAACTTCAAGTCGCAGCTCAATTTCGTTCAATCTTCCTTCATCGTAACTCATATCGTCAATCTCGCTTCGAATTGAAACGATGCTGTCTTCCAATTGGTAATAAGCTTCCGATATGTTTTTAAAAAGTTCAGAGTAGTTGGGACTGAAATCTTGTATTTTTTCTAGAGATTCCATACTGACTCCCACTTGATCCAATGCATTCCCCTCTTCTCCTTGTAGAGAGCGATAAGCATTTGTCAATCCTTCTTGAATCCTTTGGTAATTGGCTAATAAACTGCGCTCTTCTGATAGAAATTCTTCCTCGTTATCTTGTAGGTTTGCCTGTTCGATCTCATCTATCTGAAATTTGAGCAGATCAATTCTTTGAATATTTTGTTGTTCATCTGATTGTAATTTTTTTAATTCTTCTTGTGCAACTTGATAAGAATGATAGTTTTGTCGATAGGCTGCTAACTGCTTTTTCGTTTTTTCGTCTGAAAATTGATCAAGTAGATATAAATGGTTTTGTGGATTCATTAATTCCTGGTGTTCGTTTTGTCCATGGATATCAATTAGAAAATTGGCAATTTCGCGGAGAATTGCCACGGTCACAATACTTCCATTTACCCGGGCAACATTCTTTCCATTACGAGAAAGTTCTCTTTGTAAAATAATCTGATCTCCACTATTTTCTATCCCATATTCTTCTAATAAAGTAGATAATTGTACCGAGTCAGGCAAAGAAAATAAACCTTGCAAAATTGTTTTCTCTTCCCCATGTCTAATTAAATCAGCAGATCCTCTTCCACCAGCAAGAAGTCCTACAGCATCAATAATAATGGATTTACCTGCTCCTGTTTCCCCTGTCAGAACCGTCATACCGTTATCAAAACTAATTTCTAAATTATCAATAATCGCAAAATTTTTAATGGATAATTCTTGCAGCATCTTATTTCTCCTTTTATCCGAATGGACGCAAGCTGATTGTCTTATTCTTTAATTGGCTATGAGCAGCTTTGATAACCTCGATAATAGAAACTTGCTGGCTTATTATTCCAACTCTTTCTTCGCTGGAAGCTAAGTGAACAAGAAACTCGATATTACCGGTTCCACCAGTAATGGGAGAAAAACTTAATCCATTTACATCAAAGCCCGCTTTTGTTGCAAATTCCAAGATGTTATCAATAACTTCCTTATGAGTGGAGGGATCAGAAACAATCCCCTTTTTTCCCACTTTTTCTTTACCAGCTTCGAATTGGGGTTTTATTAAAGCAACTGCTTCTCCGTTTACGATTAAAATATTTTTTAATACAGGTAGTATAAGTTTTAGAGAAATAAATGAAACGTCCATACAAGCAAATTCAGGTTGTCCATGAGTAAAATCTTCTTGTTTGCTATACCGAAAGTTCATTTTCTCCATGACTACTACCCGATCATCACTGCGTAACTTCCAATCTAACTGATTCGTTCCAACATCTAAGGCATAGCACAATTTGGCTCCATTTTGCAAAGAAACATCTGTAAAACCACCTGTTGAAGAACCAATATCCAGAACAATTTTATCTTTTAACGAGATATTGAATTCATTCAAAGCCTTCTCAAGTTTCAAGCCACCGCGGCTCACATATTTCAATGTTTCTCCTTTTACGTGCAATTGGATTTCATTTTTAATCTTTTCTCCTGGCTTGTCATAACGTTGATTATTTTCATCATAAATTTGACCAGCCATAATCATTCTTTTTGCTTTTTCACGAGTGTCAGCAAGTCCTTGCTGCACAACTAATAAATCGATTCTTTCTTTTTCCATTGTTACGCTCCCACGTTGATTTTCACGTAATCAAGTAATTGAATAAATACACCTAATGTATCTATATCCACCTTTGACACATCAATTGAATTTTTGATTAACTCTATCTGCTCTGTTGCAAGTTCAATCTCTTGTTTCAGATTTTCCATTGCTGGTTCTACCCCTAAAAGCGAAGGGTAGGTGTTTTTCCCTAGTTCTTCATCGCGCTTGGATTCTTTACCTGATTGAGCTGAATTGAAAACAACATCTTTTAAATCATTATGAATCTGGTAAGCCAATCCCAAATGTTCTGCATACTTTAATAAAGCAACACTCGCATTTACAGGGATATCTGCAAGGAGACACCCCGCTGAAATGGCATACTCAATGAGTGCGCCTGTTTTTCGCTTATGGATGTATTCCAATTGCTCAATCGTCAGCTCTTGACTCTCACCTTCAATATCTTCCATCTGACCTGCTACCATTCCATTTGAACCTGCAGCTTCACTAAGACCCTTTGCTAATTGCACTCTTTTACTTAATGATAAATCTTCCTGATCAAGAAGCATGGTGAAAGCAGAAGTAAGTAGTGCGTCTCCCGCTAAAATGGCAATTGCCTCGCTGAATTTCTTGTGGGTCGTTGGATTTCCCCGACGAAAATCATCATTATCCATAGCAGGTAAATCATCATGAATTAAGGAATAGGTATGAATCCATTCCAGAGCGGCAGCAATCGGAAAAGCTTGTTGCAGACTTCCTTTACCGAATTTTACAGCAGCAATTACTAGTAAAGGTCGAAATCTTTTACCACCTGTTGAAAGAGAGTATCTCATTGCTTTCAATAAAGTAGACGAATCAGAGGCATATTTTTCTAATGAACCAACTAAAAATTCTTCAAATTGATTTAGCTCATTACTTAATAAAGCTTGATTGCTCATACGATTTACTCACTCTTTTCTTATTGATTAGTTTCTTCATAATCCTGAATGCTTCCATCTGGAGAAATAATTTTTGTCAAAGTTTTTTCTGCATTATTTAAAGTATCTTGGCAGTGTTTACTTAGTTCCATTCCTTCTTGAAATTGTTTTAACGCATCCTCTAAGGGAACATCTCCTGACTCAAGACTTGATACAATTCCTTCTAATTTTTTCATTGCTTCTTCAAATGTTAAAGCTTCTACATTACTCTCAGCCATTATTTTCCTCCTGAATTGTCTTAATTTCTGCTTGTACATTTCCATCTTGAAAATGTATGTTGATTTCATTTCCTGCTTCCAGTTGATTAACTGATTTGATAATTTTTTTGTCAAAGGTCGTGTACGAATATCCTCTTGCCATTATTTTTAGTGGACTCAACAAATCCAAGGACTCCATCGTTTGGGCTAATGAACGTTTTTGATTATCCATATATCGGTTTATTACATCCAGCAAATCTTTATCCAGGTTCTGCCACTCTCTTTGCAGCATACGAACTTGATTCTTGGGACTAACATTCTTAATTCTTAAATCTAATTGATGGTGTTGATGAGAGAATGTTTGATACTTTTGATTTGTTAAACTTTGAAGTTGATTGGTCATTTGATCAAGTTTCAATAAATGGGCTTCATATAAGCGCTTGGGTTGACGAAAGATATAAGAGTGCATCAAGCGATTCAACTGTTCCTGGCGAACTGCCAGATTCCCTTTCAAAGATTGATAGAGACGTTGCTCTTGTTTTTGAATATCCTGCAGTACATCAGTCAGCACTGGAACCGATAGTTCAGCAGCGGCAGTCGGCGTTGCCGCACGTACGTCTGCAGCAAGGTCCGAAAGAGTGGTATCTGTTTCATGGCCCACCGATGAAATAATCGGCACATTCATTTCAACGATTTGGCGAACGACTGCTTCTTCATTGAAAGACCACAAATCCTCAATAGAACCGCCGCCACGGCCAATAATGACAACATCAAAATCATTTTTAGCATTAATTTTTTTTAAATTTTGAACGATACTCTTTACTGATTCTTTTCCCTGTACAACCGTTGGATATAGAATAATTTGAGCAATTGGATACCTTCTTTTGATTGTCGTCATGATATCTCTAATAACAGCACCACTTGGACTTGTCACAACTGCAATTTTTTTAGGATAAAGAGGGAGTTCTCTTTTTTGTCTTGAAAATAGACCTTCCTTGCTTAACTTTTCTTTTAATTCCGAATAAGCTTGATACAGCGCTCCAATGCCGTCTGGCTCCATATGTTCAATAACCATATTATAGCTACCGCTAGGCTCATAAACGTTCACCCGTCCAACCAGTAAGACTTTCATCCCTTCTTGTAAATTAAATTTTAATTGGCTGAATTCTCTACGGTACATGACAGCTTGGATTAATGAATGATCATCTTTAATACTGAAGTATTGATGATTGGGTCTCTTTCTAAAATTTGAAATCTCCCCAGTTAAATAAACGCGTTCCAAATAAGGGTCAGCATCAAATTTTCGTTTAAT
Organism: Jeotgalibaca ciconiae; assembly: GCF_003955755.1. Lineage (NCBI taxonomy): Bacteria > Bacillati > Bacillota > Bacilli > Lactobacillales > Carnobacteriaceae > Jeotgalibaca > Jeotgalibaca ciconiae. Next base: position 2,807,639 of record NZ_CP034465.1, read on the forward strand.
ATATTTTGTTAAAGCTGTAACCGTTAAATACTGTGTACTCACTTATCCACCTCAGTTCAATTCTGCTTTTCGGATGGTTTGTTCTAATAACATTGTGATTGTCATTGGTCCAACTCCACCTGGAACAGGAGTAATATAACTTGCAATCCCCATTGCCGACTGCGTATCAACATCGCCAATTAATTTTCCATTCTCATCTCGATTCATTCCCACATCGACAACAACCGCCCCTGTCTTCAGATCATCACCGGAAATGAAATGTCCTCTGCCGATTGCGGCAACAACGATATCAGATTCTTTGATTAATTTCTTCAATTCTTGAGTACGGGAATGTGCAATCGTAACTGTTGCATTTTCATTCATCAGCATCATAGCCATCGGTTTTCCAACAATGTTGCTTCTACCGATTACAAGTGCTTTTTTTCCTTCAAAAGATATTTCATATTCTTTTAGAAGCATCATGATTCCATATGGAGTGCAAGGTAATGTCCCTTCATTCCCTAAAAAGAAATTCCCCATATTCATTGGATGAAATCCATCTACATCTTTTTCGTATTGGATGGATAAGAGTACTTTTTGTTCATCAATATGTTTTGGTAATGGCAACTGAACCAGTATGCCATGAACAAAATCATCCTCATTTAATTTTTTTACTTCATTGAGCAATTCTGATTCTGTAGTCGTTTCTGGCAAACGAATGACCTGTGAATTTATGCCTGCTTGGTTAGCTTGTCGTTCTTTATTACGAACGTAAACTTGGCTCGCCTTATCTTCGCCAACTAATATGACCGTTAATCCAGGAATGATTCCTTTTTCTTTTAATTTCTGTACACGTTCTTTCATTTCTGCTTGCATTTTAACTGCTAATTTTTTTCCCTCAAGTAATTGCGTGTTCATATCCTCATTCCTTCTTATGTTGTTTTCTATTATTTTACCATACACAGTTATTTTAGAAAGAACTAGCTGACCAACAAATTTTCTGGGCAATAAGAAAAACCCTTAATGAAACTCATTAAGGATTTTCGATATTACTCATTAAATTGGATAAAACTCCATTAATAAATTTTCGAGAACTTTCATCACAATATTCTTTTGCTAATTCGATTGCTTCATTCAAAGCAACTTTGCTGGGAACTTCGCTCTCTTCAACAAAGACCATTTCATAAACAGCTAATTGTAAAATAATCCCATCTGTTCTTGGTAATCTTTCGAATGTCCATTTTTTTAAATAAGGACGTATCTGTTCGTTGATTTCTTCTTGTTTCTCGATTACACCATTCACTAGTTCATTTAAATATGACTCATTTGGCAATTCCTCATCTTCATTCAGATCTTCTTGTTCACTTAGACGAGCCATCCTAATGGCTGTTTCTTTGTCTAATTCATCATTAGATTTTAATTGAAAAATTGCTTGCAAAGCCTTTTCCCTAACCTGGTGACGATTAAGTGGTGGAAAAGTCACAGTTTACTCCCCCAGTTCTTTCTGGATACTCAACTGTTGTTTTTCAACCTCTTTTGGTGTAACAAGTCCCACTACATGAACGTTTACCATACTCACTTCTAAATCGCTCATAAATAAAATTTGCTCTTTTACTTTTTGTTGAATTTCCATTGCTACTTGAGGCACTGATGCACCATATTTTATAAAACAATAGATGTCTACAGATAGTCCATTTTCATCAATTTCTAAATGAACACCTTTGTTATGGGCAGAGCGTCCGAGTAATTCGTTAACGCCGCTTTTAAAAGATCCTTGCATCGCATATACACCTTCTACTTCATGCGTTGCTACTCCAGAAATAACTTCAAGAACTTCTGGTGCAATTTCGATCTTCCCAAGAGTTGTGTTCTTTTCCTTAATAGAAATATTTGTTTCTTCCATTGTTTTTTACCCCTCTTTCTATTGGTAACTTACGCACGTGAAACATAAGTTCCTTCAGATGTATTTACGATGAGCTGATCGCCCGCATTTACAAAGAATGGAACGTTAATAACTAAGCCAGTCTCCATAGTTGCTGGTTTTGAACCACCTGAAGCTGTATCGCCCTTAATTCCTGGTTCAGTTTCTGCTACAGTTAATGTAACCGTATTTGGTAAATCAACACCTAGTGTTTCAGCCCCGTACATAATCAAATGAACTTCCATGTTTTCTTTTAGATAGTTTAGTTCGTCTTCAATTTGTTCTGAGCCTAATTCTACTTGTTCATAGTCATCCATATCCATGAATACATGAGAATCTCCAGAAGCATATAAATATTGCATTTTTCGATTTGAAATATGCGCACGGCCTACTTTTTCATTCGATCGAAAAGTTTTTTCTTGTACCGCTCCTGTACGAAGATTTTTTAATTTTGAGCGAACAAAAGCAGCTCCTTTACCAGGCTTAACATGCTGGAAGTCTAATACTCTCCAAAGTCCTCCATCCATTTCAATTGTTAATCCTGTTTTAAAATCGTTTACTGAAATCATATCTTTTCCTCCCGAGAGATGCTTTTGCTTTAGTTTACCATATTGTAAGGCTTAGTTGCTATTGAATTAAAGAATTATCAGTTCTTTTGGTGAAAATGTAAGAACTTCATTTCCATCAGCAGTTAATAATAAATCATCTTCAATACGAACGCCACCAAGTCCATCTATATAAATTCCTGGTTCATTTGTAATCACATTATTTTCTACAAGAACTTTCGGTGATTTTTGAGAAGTATTTGGTCCTTCATGAATTTCTAGACCAATACCATGACCGTTAGAATGACCAAAATACTCACCATAACCTTTTTCGGTAATATAGTCTCTTGCAATACTATCTACTTCTATCCCAGTCATGCCTGGTTTTGCTTCTTCATTTACCTTTAGCTGCGCTTGTAAAACAATATCATAGATTTCTTTCAGCTTTGGATCTGGCTCTCCAACGGATACAGTACGTGTCATATCCGAAACATAACCATTATAATAACAACCAAAGTCAATTGTGACAAAATCTCCCTGCTCAATTATTTTTTCGCTTGCAACTCCATGAGGCATAGCAGAACGATATCCACTAGCAACAATCGTATCAAAAGATACACTTGTTGCGCCTAATTTACGCATATGGAAATCTAAACGGTTTGCGATTTCAATCTCTGAAACACCTGGTTTGATGTAGTCAAGGATATACTTAAATCCAGCATCTGCAATTTCACAAGCTTTTTTGATTGTAGCAATCTCTTCTGCGTCTTTTACTTCCCTCAATTCTTCAATCATACCGCTGATTGGAATAAGGTCGCAATCAAGTAAAATTTCTAACTGATCATAACTTCTAAAAGATACAAAGGCATCTTCAAAACCTAATTGTTCAATTGAGTTTTCTTCTACAATTTTTTTGACTTCATCAAATATAGGCCCGACATTTTTAACAATTGTATATCCTTTTGCCTGATTTCCAGCTTGTTTTGTATAACGAAAATCTGTTACAAAATATGCTTTCTCTTGTGTTACAACTGCCAAACCTGTTGTTCCGGTAAAATTGGATACATATCGCAAATTATAAGGACTTGTCACAAGAACCGCATCTAACTTTTCTTGTTTTAGTACTTCTTGTAGTTTTGAAAGTCTACTCACTTCATCTACTTCCTTTCAAGTTTAAACATAAGAATGAAATAATCCTCTCCTATTATAACAAAGAAATATCTTATGAGGGAATAATTATGAAAGTAACCGGCGTTTTTCATCATAAACTAGAAAAGCGAACAAGCCCGCCTTGGCAGCTAGACGCAGAAAGCACAAAAACATTGTACTGCCTTATTCTAAAACAAAAAAGAGAACCAATCCTTTCGACCGATCCTCTTTCTCACCCTACTTGTCATTTTTAATTATTATTTCTTCTGAAAATCCAGATGGCAACAAACTAACTAATAAAATTGTCTCTTCCGAATAATTTGTTGCGGTTACCTTACCGACATTATAGTGAAACACTCTGTTTTCCCCGCCTGTTTCTCTCATATATTTTTCTGATAAAGCAAGAATCGTTTGTGAACAATAATGTTCGTTTAATAAGTGATACGTCTCCATTTGATTTTGATAAACATTATGAACACTGTAAAAACATATTTGTACCAGCACGACTGATAAAAGGATAATTGGAAGAATAGATCCTTTATTGTTTATCTTTCTTTTCAACCGGTACCATTCCTTTCAGTATCTGCCCATTAGAAAAGTGTATTTCTATATCCACACTTTTCTTCATTTGGGTATCTCGATAAGTTACTTCTCTTATTTTCGTCAACATTGGCACATACCCGGCATTATTCTTTTTACGAATAATTTCATTGTGCTTCCATTCATATTTAATTTTGTTCTTTGTACCGTTTTCGTCAAAATCCAACTGTTGTTTTGTACGCAAGGATAGTGTCTTATCAGTTAAATCATTTTCCATTTGATTTAAAAATAGATGCCACTCAATATTTTTATCAGTATGAACATTTTGCTGAAAGCCTTGTAAAGTTTGAAAAGTTAGACCGATCAATAATAATATGAGCGTATTTACAAATAAGGATAGTAAACTTTCGAACAGTGTGAAACCTTGATTATTTTTTATCTTATTCAATCTGAAGTAATTCAACATAGTAAACTTCCGTTCTTTTTGAGGTATTCGATTCAACGATAATTGTTCTATGATTATTTTTAGCCCTTGCTTCTAAAAATACACCATCACTTTGACGAATCTGACTTTCCATTTCACTGGAATCCTCTCTGCTTTCAATAGCAACGTCTTGGAAGAAACGCCAAACTTCTACTTCCCTTTTCTTCATGCTGATTTGTGAAAACATGAAGGATATCAGGGGAACAATTGTAATGATGACAACACTAATAATCATCATTCCCGTCATACTCTCAATCAATATCGATCCCTTTCTATCGTTTAATTTCTTCCACACGATATCTCCCCATTCCCATTTGCACAGTAATCTTTGTTGTTAGCTTTTCAGTCGAAAATTGAATCGTTCTTGGTTGAATGTATCCACTCTCACTTTTTATCCAAAAATTTTGATTTGTATCACTTGCGACACCTTCCGGAACAGACAAAACATCATCCTTAAAGTAAGGATTACTACTTTCAACATAAAAATGAATGGATGTCTCTCCATTAATTGTTCGCATTTCTACTTTTACTGGTTTGTTTTGAATAACTGCATAATTTTGCGCTTTTTCGATTTCGGTTAAGAAATCATCCACAAAAAGTCTCATAGAATAATTGTCAGTTGAAAATTGAGATATCGGCGTACTTAAAAGCAAGACAATGGACAGTATAAAAAGAACAAGCAAGGATTCAAATAATGTGAAGCCGTTTTTTCTTAATCTCTTGTTATCTTCCAACACTAATTTCCCATTCTATCGCTTTGGTATGTTGGCTCTGATTAATATAGCCTTCAGATAATAGAAGCTCCATTGTAGCTGTTTTCCCTGAATTTTCTAATTCAAACAAATCCATTTGTGACTCTATTAATCGTTCGAGAGCAACCTTTCCATCCTCATTTACTTGTTGTCCTGTTTTATTTAAATTGGGGATAATTAATAAACTAAGCACGGAAATAATAAGCAAAACAATTAACATTTCTACTAGTGAAAACCCAGAACGTTCCTTCATTCTTTTCATTATTTTATTCACTTTATTAAACTCCTCTCATCATGCTTAACATTGGCAACATCAAAATTCCATATATTGAAATAATGATGAGACCAATAATTAAAAATAAAATTGGTTGAAGCCAATTGATTTTTTTCTCAATATCCGCTAGTAAAATTCGATAACATTCCTGTGAATAAATTTTTAATTTTATACCCAGTTGACTTGTCAATTGACCATGATAAATAATCCAAGTCATTTCTTCCCTGAAAAACGGAATACTGGTGATAATCGTTGGTAAGTTTTCTCCACTTTTTAAATCTTTCGATAACTTAGTGGCCACTTCTATTATTAAAGAATTCGTAGGCTCCGCTTCCATCATCTCAATGATTTGATAGATTGATTGACCGCTAAGCAAAGAATAAGCAAATTCTCTTGAAAAAAAGAATGTGTAATAGTCTTTGTACCATTTTCCAAATAACGGAATCCTTTCTAAAGAAACGGCTTGGTCATAAGCGCTCTTTTTCTTAAATTTTACTCTCCATAATAAAATAATAATCCATATAATACTTAGAATAATCAGAAGTATTTGTGGAAAATAGGATAAGAAGAAAATTAAAAAAATGGTTGTTTTGCTATCCGTACTCGTTGAATTACGGATAGTCGGCAACAGGAATTGACGAATGGCAAATAACATCATTGTCGCTAATCCTAAGAGGAACATAGGATAAATCGCTATTTTCTGAAATTGTTTTATTTGTTTTTGCTTTATTGAAATATGCTCCGAACAAAACTGAAGTGTTTCGATAAAGTTTCCGTGAATCATTGAAAATTGAAGTTGGACAATTAATTGTTCCGAAAAACCAAGTAAATGTAAACTAGTTGGAAAGGAATTCCCTGCCTCCATTTCATTAATAATTTTTTGGATATCATTTTTTTCTTTTACCATCATCACTTGTAAAAAGCGCAGCCCATCTGATAGTGAGAATCCTTCTTGCAATAATTCCGATATTCGCTTTAGGAAAATATCTTGTTGTTTTAATTTCCATTTTTCAGAAGATTTGGTGATTCTCGAAATCTTTTTGTGTAATATACCCACATCCATATGCTTTCCGCAACTTTTGGTTCATAGTCACAAAGTGCGGCCTTTCCCCTCCTTCCTTGTATAGAATATTTTTCAGCGCGGGGCCCATAAGTATCTCAAACAAAATAGCCTTTTTATAATGGATAGGAAAGTGTTCGCAATAAATCGAACAAGCTCCTTCACAAAAACAACAATTCTTATTAATCATTCTTTGGGAAACAATACCTACCAAAGATTGTTTTAATTGTTCATAAGATACGTCCATCTCCAGCATTCGCTCAATGACCCCCGTACATTCTTTGGCGTGTATTGTAGCAATGACTAAGTGCCCAGTCAGCGCGCTTCGAATAACCATTCTTGCTGTTTCTTCATCGCGTATCTCCCCAATCACTAATATGTCCGGATGATGCCGCAGTGACTGTTTAATGAGTACTTCATAATTCAATCCTGCCCGCTCATTTATTTCAGACTGTAAAAAACGCGGTTCTTTAATTTCGACTGGATCTTCCATGGTTATGATTTGCAAGGGTTCTTTGGCATACTGTTTGCGAAGAAAATGATAAATCGTTGTCGTTTTTCCAGAACTTACTGGACCAGAAAAAAGAATTAACCCACTCTTATAATTGAGTAATTTCTCAAGTTTACAATAATCTTTTGGGAAAAAGACTTCCATATCCTGCTGATTCAAGTTTCCTTCTGAATACAAAATACGTAAAACCATCGATTCTTGATATAAATAGTTTGAAATGGTTGATATTCTGAGTTCAATATTTTCTTTATTCATCTTGATATTACAAGATCCCGATTGTGGTTTGCGCCTTTCCCCGATATCCATATTTGATAAAAACTTAAAATAGGAAAGATATTTTTCTCCCATTTCTGACGATAAATCCATCATTTTCTTTAAGCCTGAAGGAACTCGGAAGTAAACACCGTATTTCGTTTCGTTTGGCAGGATATGAATATCACTTACACCCGATTTCATCGCTAAATGAATCATTTCATTTGTTTTTTGATCCAATATCTTCTCCCTCCATTCATATATATAGTTCCTCTAAAGAACTTCATTCCATTTTTTTCTTTAATATTTGTTATACTAATTCTTGAAAGTGTTTTATTTGAGGAGGACATTCAATGAAAAGAAAAACAAGTACTTCTATTATTTTATGCACAATCGGTGCTCTTATTTTTTCTATTGCTATCAATACTTTTTCTATTCCTAATAATTTAGGGGAAGGAGGCGTTACAGGGATTGGATTAATGATGTATTATCTAACAAATATTCCAGTATCCGTAACAACTATTGTACTGAATGGATTTATCTTGCTTGTCGGATATCGCTATTTAGACAAAAAAACGATGGCTTTGACCATCTTGTCCACTATTCTCGTTTCCCTTTTCTTACAACTCACTTATGGTTGGCAATATGAAATGAATCATGCGATTCTTGCGCCTCTTTGTTCAGGTGCTCTGGTTGGTTTAAGTTTGGGCATTATTATGCAAGCGGGCGGTTCAACTGCTGGAACAGACATCATTGCTTTAATCATGAATAAATATTTTGGTTGGAGTACAGGTATCGCATTAGTCATTATTGATATCATTATTGTCGTCCCTTCTATTTTCGTTATTGGATTAGAGAATGTTGTTTTAACAGTCGTTCATTTATATGTGCAAACGAAAGTCTTAAATTTTATTTTAGAAGGATTTAATCCAAAGAAATCAATATTTATTATTTCGAATAAATATGAAGAAATATCTCTTGAAATTGATCGAGTAATTGGTAGAGGAATGACACTTTTTGATGCAACAGGATACTATCGTAAAGATAATAAAAAAGTAATCATGGTTGTTATCAATCGCCAGCAAATTATGCCATTAAACAAACTCATTGCTGAAATTGACTCTAATGCTTTTGTAGTCATCAGTGAGGTTCAAAACGTAGTTGGTGAAGGCTTTTCTTATGCAATATCCGACGAAGAATACCAACATAAAATCAATGAATTCATAGAATCAGGAGAAAAAAAGACGCGATGAAATACACAAAAAAAGCAAAAGATACGATCAAGGTATCTTTTGCTTTTTTATTTATTATTCTGTTAAATTCCCGTTGTGGTAAACTTCTTGAACATCGTCGTCATCTTCAAGTTTTTCTAACATCACTTTAAATAACTCTTCTTTGTCAGCATCGATGTCAATCATTGTTTGAGGAACCATGGTTGATTCTGCTTGTGCTAGTTTATATCCTTCAGCTTCTAATGCATCACGGACATCATTTAAATCAGCCGGGTCAGTATAGATTTCAAAAACTTCTTCACTTGTTTCAAGTTCTTCCCCACCAGCCTCTAGAACGCTCATTAACATGGTATCTTCGTCTACGTCTAAACCTTCACGTTCAATCGCGATATAGCCTTTGCGATCAAACATGTAAGCAACAGAGCCTGACTCACCTAGAGAGCCACCATTTTTATTAAATGCCACGCGGATATTTGTAGCACTTCGGTTTCGATTATCTGTCAATGCTTGTACTAAGACAGCCACACCATTCGGTCCGTATCCTTCATAAGTCACTTCTTCATAGTTTTCGCCTTCTCCAGCTGACGATGCTTTTTTAATCGCACGATTAATATTATCGTTCGGCATGTTCGCTGCTTTTGCTTTTTCAATTTTCAAACGTAACGCAGGATTAGACGAGGGATCCGGTCCACCACTTTTTGCAGCCACGTAAATTTCTTTCGAAAATTTTTGGAAAACTTTTCCACGTTGTTGATCTGCTGCACCTTTAGAATTTTTAATTTTACTCCATTTTGAATGTCCAGCCATTCAATCCCTCTTCTCTATGTTTAATTCATCTATTTATTCTATCAATTATCAGACTATAGTGCAATTCCTTCTTAACACTTTCTCATTGAATTGTTTTGCAATTTTTCGTTTCTTATTCTAAAGTTAGTAGAGCACAAACTTATTATCACTTTGGAAGGAGAGTTTTATGAAATATAGTTTAACGTGGGATTTGGAATCCCTTTTCTCAGGAGGAAGTCATTCAACAGAATTACAAGATAAATTGAGGAAAATAGAAACAGCTATTCATGAGTATGCAGATTTAAATGAAGATTGGGAACCATCGAAGGACCAGCCTAAATATACAGTCCTTACGTCATTGATTGATAAAGCGGAAGAAATTACAAATGGTTTATCACAAACCGGCAGTTTTATTAACGCCATCCAATCGGCAGATGTGACAAATACACATGCACCGATTGTCCGTAATCAAATTGCAAAACTAGGCAGCCAATACTCAATCTTCCAAACTTCAGTTATCAAGAAGTTAGCTGCAATTCCAGAAAGAGATTTTGATGCTCTGCTAGCACTTGATTCTTTCAAAGAATTAGCTTTTTCGCTCAGGGAAACACGTGAAAAAGGAAGTCGTTTATTGAGTGAAGCAGAAGAAAGTATGCTATCAAAATTAAGCCAAGATGGATTCCACGCTTGGAGTGACCATTATGATACCTTGGTCTCTTACATTAAGATTCCATTCCAAGCAAAAGATGGTTCCATCCAAGAACTATCTGCTGGACAAGCGATGAATCGAATGTACTCCGATCCTGATCAGGCAGTCCGCAAACAATTATTCGATGAATGGGAAAAAGCTTGGGGTAATTTTGCGCCTTTATTCGCTGAAACATTGAATCATTTGCAAGGATTCCGCTTAGAAGATTATGCTCTACATGGTATAACAGATTTTATGGAAGAACCTCTTCGCTATAACCGTATCGAAAAAGAAACATTGGATGCTATGTGGAATGCAATTTCTTCCAATAAACAACCTTACTTAGACTTTTTAAATCGTAAAGCGGCACTAATGGGAAAAGAACAATTAGCTTGGTACGACGTGGATGCGCCCATTTCTATTGGTGAATTCGAGGCAAAAACATTTACTTATGACGAAGCAGTTGATTTTATTGTAGATAATTTTGCTAAATTTGGTCCTATTCTTGCTAATTTCGCACAAGAACTTGTTGAAAAACGTTGGGTAGAAGCTGAAGACCGTTCTGGTAAGAGACCAGGCGGGTATTGTACGAGCTTGCCAGAGTCAAAAGAATCACGAATTTTTATGACATTTACTGGATCGGCTAGCGACATGAGTACATTGGCACACGAAATCGGTCATGCATTCCATAGTTATACAATGTGGGATTTACCAAGAATGAATACTCATTATGCAATGAATGTTGCTGAGACAGCTTCCACTTTTGCAGAAACGATCGTATCAAGTGCAACTGTTGAAGCCGCTGAAACGGATGAAGAGAAAATTTCACTACTCAATACAAAGCTGGAGAATGCGACTGCTATGTTTTTAAACATTCACTCTCGTTTCCTGTTTGAAAAATCATTTTATACCGAAAGACAAAAAGGTTTGGTTTCTTCTGAACAACTATCCGAGTTGATGGTTCATGCTCAAAAAGAAGCTTACCAAAACCAATTAAGTGAATATCATCCACATTTTTGGGCGTCAAAACTTCATTTCTTTATTGATAATGTACCCTTTTATAATTTCCCATATACGTTTGGTTTCCTGTTTAGTTTAAGTATTTTTGCGGAATATCAAAAAGAAGCGAATGGTTTTGAGGAGAAGTATATGGCTCTCTTAAGAGATACGGCTGTTATGAAGACAGAAGATCTTGTTAAAAAGCACTTAGGAAAAGATATTACAAAAGAAGCTTTTTGGGAACAAGGCTTAGCAATTATGGAGAAAGATGTTAAATCTTTCTTAGCTCTTACTGATAAACTTATTTAAATATTCAAAACAAAATGAGTGCGAAAAAAATAGACAAAGGAGCTGGGAGTTTTTTTCCAGCTCCTTTGTTTTAGTTATTTTCTACCTCCAATGTCTAGCGACTTAAGATAGGTTTCTCCATTTTTAAAAAGGTACAAAGACAGAAAGAACTGCTGGGAGTATTCTTATTTGGAGTGGAAACTGGTTTTCCTTATCCCCATCAACATTGATGGGTAAAGAAGCACTTTCTGTTTCTATCTCGACATGTCTGGTTTTTTCAATGGATATCGCTTTATCATTGGATATGGACCCGATAATAATTTTCCACACAAACACAGCTGCACCAATAAGACGAAATTTCGGAAAAATCATCATATGTAAAAAACCATCATCTGCTTTTGCAGTATGAAAAAAGTTTTTCATACTGGCTACAGAATTATGTAATGAAAGCACAATAAGTGATGTTTCAATTACTCTGCATTCATTATTTATAGTTACCCTGACTCGGAACGGTTTTTGTCGAAAGGCATATCGTGCTCCATTTACCAGATAGGATAAGGCGCCCCATCTTGTCTTCGCAGACACACTAACATTTTGTATTGCTTCCGGTATACCACCTATCGCAATTAATGATATAAAATAATCATCATTCACTTGACCAACATCAATCTTTTTTATAGAAGTATTTGGAATATTTTCAATCGCTTTTTCAGCTGGAAGTGGGATTTTTAAAGATCTTGCTACATCATTCACTGTACCATTTGGAATAATACCGAGATGGATGCCAGAATTGTTTTTCACAATGCCATTAACCACCTCTTTAATTGTCCCATCCCCACCGACACAATAAATTGATTGATGGCTATCGTGGATTGCTTGCTTTGTAAAACACTCTGCATCCCCTTTTTTCTTCGTGTAACGCACCTCAATATCCAAGTAACGTGTAGACAGTGCACTTAAAATTTTCGGAAGCAACTCTGCTCCATTTGCCTTCCCAGAAGAAGGATTAATTATTAACAAACAGCTTTCCATCCAGAAGTTACTCCTTTATCAGCTTAATAAAATTTATATTTTTGCTCTTTTAGAGAGACGCTCGGTCTCTCTTTACAAAATTACTTCTATATAATTATATCATTTATTGGAATAGAGATAAATGAAAGTCCCCTATCATCAAAGTCTAGCCATTATCTTTATTTCGTTGTATAATTAATAGTTGGATAGCAAGAAAGAACGGAGGAATTAAATATGGTTGAATCTTATCGTGTGTTACTATTTTATAAGTATGTAACCATTGAAGAGCCAGAAATATTTACGAAACATCATTTGAAGTTTTGTAAAGACTTAGGAATTAAAGGAAGAATTTTAATATCGGGAGAAGGCATTAATGGTACTCTTTCCGGTACAATTGAACAAACTGATGCTTATATGACATATATGAATGAAGACGAACGCTTTAATGATATTATGTGGAAAATCGATGAAGCTGATGGGCATGCTTTTAAAAAAATGTTTGTCCGCTATCGTCCTGAAATAGTAACCTTACAACTTGGAGAAGATGATTTAAATCCAAACGAAACCACGGGTGAATATCTTTCACCACGAGAATTCAGAGAGGCACTGCTTGATGAAGACACAGTTGTCATTGATGCTCGAAATGACTATGAATTTGATTTGGGACACTTTCGCGGCGCTGTACGTCCAGATATTCGTTCATTTCGTGAATTACCAGATTGGATTCGCGAAAACAAGGAAGAATTTATGGATAAACGGGTAGTTACCTATTGTACTGGCGGAATTCGCTGTGAAAAATTTTCTGGCTGGTTAGTCAAAGAAGGTTTTAAAGATGTTGCCCAGCTTCATGGTGGAATTGCGACTTATGGAAAAGACCCGGAAGTTCAAGGAGAACTTTGGGATGGAAAAATGTATGTTTTTGACGAAAGAATCGCTGTTGACATTAATCGAAAAGAACATGTCATCGTGGGTAAAGATTGGTTTGACGAAACACCTTGTGAGCGTTATGTAAATTGTGCTAATCCAGATTGCAATCGTCAAATGCTTTGTTCAGAAGAGAATGAATATAAATATCTAAGAAGCTGTTCTCATGAATGTCGCCTTGTAGAAACAAATCGCTATGTCATTGAACACAAACTTTCTGAAGACCAAGTAAACGAACGTCTTGCAACAATCGCTCAAGAAAGCCATCAATCCGTCTCAATATAAAATAATTAGAGTCAAAAGAAACCAGATATATTACATACTGGTTTCTTTTTTGTTTCTATATAAACACGTTAATAGCTATAGAGTAATATTTTTGTTATAATAGCTCCGATTATGGAAAGAATAAGAAAGAGGGATTAAATGAATCATTCAAATAGAAATCAATTTGAAGAAGTTTTAGATCATATAAAAACTTTCTTTAAAAAGTTCTATTCCAATAGTCTTCTTTTTATCAAGAAGCTAATTAACAAAGATTATGCCAGTCAATCGAAAGATATCTCTCAAGCTAAAGCTAAGCAAAGAAAAAGGAATAAAAAACAGGTTTTCTCCTTGAATCAGCTTTTTTCAAAAGGCTTATTTACTTTTAATGTAGCATATGGAGTCGTTAAGACTACTTTTGTTACAATTATTCTTTTTCTTTGTTTACTCGGATTTTTAGGATTGGGAACAGGAATGGGTTATTTTGCGGCTTTAGTTTCTGAAGAAGAACCCCCTTCTGAATCCGATATGTCTCAAGCAATCGGAAACGTTGAGTTGATTTCAAGTCTGCATTATAATGACGGACAAATGATTTCTGAAGTACGTACTGATTTATTGCGAACAATCGTTACAAAGGATGAAATTTCACCGTATGTAATTGACGGGCTTGTCTCTACGGAAGATGAATATTTTTATGAACACAATGGGGTTGTTCCGAAGGCAGTTCTTCGTGCTCTCCTTACTGAAGTTACTGGTTTGGGCTCTGCTACGGGTGGTTCCACCATCACGCAGCAATTAGTAAAACAACAAATTTTAACAAATGAAGTTACTTTTTCGCGAAAAGCAAATGAAATTCTTTTAGCGTTGAGACTAGAGAACTATTTTGATAAAGATGAAATCATCACTGCTTATCTAAATGTGTCTCCATTCGGGCGCAATAGCAATGGCGGAAATGTTGCTGGTATCGAAGAAGCTGCCACAGGAATTTTTGGTGTTCATGCAAACGAAGTTAACCTTCCTCAAGCTGCTTTTTTAGTGGGCTTACCGCAAAATCCTTATACCTATACCCCTTATACTGTATATGGTGAGAAGAAAGAGGATTTTTCAGATGGCGTAAACCGAATGAAGACTGTTCTTACCCGGATGTTTGAAGAACAAAAAATATCTGAACAAGAATATAATGAAGCGATGCAATATGATATTACACAAGATTTTATTCCTGCGCAGAACTCAGGTCAAAACAGTCACAATTACTTATACCAACAAGTTGAAAAACAAGCTATCGAAATATTAATGGCTCAGGAAGCAGAAAAGAACGGTCTCACTTTTGAAGAAGTAGATGCAGATGTTGAGTTATATAACGAGTATTATTTCCGTAATCAAAACGTTTTGAATACTTCTGGATATAAAGTGACTTCCACTATTAATAAAGACATCTACAACGCCATGCAAGAAGCTGTCAATGAATACGGCGAAAATATTGGTCCTACATTCGTAGATACTTATGTAAACGAAGAAACTGGTGAGACAGAAGAAGTTATCGAATTAGCACAATCAGGTAGTATTTTACTAGAAAATGAAACTGGGAAAATTCTTGGTTTTATCGGCGGTAGAGATTTCTCAATTGATCAAAATGACCATGCTTTTGATACTTACAGAGACCCGGGTTCAACGAATAAGCCGTTAGCTGTATATGCTCCTGCTATTGAAATGAATCTTATTACTCCAGCTTCCAGAGTTCCTGATTCACCTATTGGCGATCAAGCTACTGCTTATTCTGGCGCACCTTGGAATGTAACCAACATTGGAGAAGTTGTTTCGAACACTCTGGTTACTGCTCGAGAAGCCCTCTATCAGTCCATGAATAATCCAACAGGTAAACTGTATCTTGAGATGTTAGAAAGAGGTATGGAACCTTATAAATATATGGATATGATGAACTATACACAAATAGATGATGATAAAGCTAATGCTGCCTTTTCTTTAGGTGCCGGAAGAACATCTGTAGCCGAACAAACAACTGGATTCGCCACCTTTGCAAATCAAGGAGACTATGTTGATTATTATTTAATCGAGAAAATTGAAGACGCCGATGGAAATATTGTTTACCAACACGAAGCAGAACGACGGGATGTATTTTCACCTGAAACAGCTTATCTAACAGTAGATATTTTACGTGACGTAATCAATCTAGGTTTCTCAAGTCAAATTAAAAACTATATTAATTTCTCTGCAGACATCGCAATGAAAACTGGTACATCCGAAGATAATCGTGATTATTGGATTATCGCTAGTACCCCTACAGTTACTTTAAGCTCGTGGATTGGTTATAACAATGCGGTTGAAGATCATACATTCTATGATCCGTACTCTACTGGAGCTCCATCCGCAAATAATATGCGTTATTGGTCATTAATTGCCAACAAAATCCATGCTGCCAGCCCAGAAACTCTCGGTACCGATCAGACTTTTACAAGACCAGAAGGAATTGTTGAAAAAGAAGTTGTTGATGAGACAGGTACTCTTCCAGGTAAAGTTACAATTCCTGGAACCAATACTACCATTTCAGTTGATGGCAAAAAGAAAACAGAGTTATTTAAAGCTGATAATCTTCCTACAGCCATCACTTATGACTTCTCCCCTGGTGCTTCCGATAAGGATTTAAAGCAACTATACTGGGATAAACAAACTCAGAAAGTAAGAGAAGCTGAGGAGAAAAAGAAAAAAGAAGCGGAACAGAAGAAAAAACAAGAGGAAGAAAAGAAAAAGGCCGAAGAGAAGAAAAAAGAAGAAGAACAAAAGAAAAAAGAAGAAGAGCAAAAGAAAAAAGAGGAAGAAGAAAAGAGAAAGAAAGAAGAAGAGAAAAAGAAAGAGGAAGCAAACAATAATTAAATTTTCATCGTGTAATAAAAGAGCCAGCTTGGATTCCAAGTTGGCTCTTTTTATCAATCGTATTAGTCTTCTTTTGTAGTTGTGCCACGATAAGCAATTTTATAAGGTAATGTAATTGTTTTTTCGTCAATTTCTTCTTTATTCATGATTTTTGTTAATAGACGCATAGCTACCGCACCGATATCATATAAAGGAAGCATGATTGAGCTAAGTTGTGGACGTGCCATTTCAGTGATTTTTGAATTGTTACTTGTGAATATTTCAAAGTCTTCAGGAACGTTTACCCCAGCATTTATCATGCCATTTAATAAACCAATAGCCAATTCATCATCGCTGACATAAGCACCTTTAACGTCCTTCTCAATCATCTCTTGCGCTAACTCTTCACCTGCAGCAACAGTAGCTGCCGTTTCAAATACTAAGGACTCATCAAAAGGAATTCCTGCAGAAAGTAAAGCATTTTTATATCCCTTTAATCTGTATTGTCCGTTGATTGGATTTGCTAAAGCAGTTGAAATAAACGCAATTTTTTTATTATTATTCTCAATTAATTTAGAAATGATTGTTTCTGTAGCTGCGATATAGTCGATATTAACGCTACCCACTTGTTGATCGGGGTCTACTGTACCAGCAAGTACTACAGGAGTTTTAGAGCGTGAGAATTCTGCGCGCAACTCGTCTGTGATTTTATTCCCCATGTAAATAATTCCATCTACTTGTTTTGCAAGTAATGTATTTAATACCTGAATTTCTTTACTTTCATTTTGATCAGAATTTGCTAAGATAATATTATATTTATACATTGTCGCGATATCATCAATTCCTCGTGCTAACGAAGCAAAGAATAAATTTGTTACATCTGGAACGATTACGCCCACAGTGGTTGTCTTTTTACTTGCTAGCCCTCTTGCTACTGCATTTGGACGATAATCTAATCGATCGATTACCTCTAATACTTTTTTACGTGTGGTTGGTTTAACATTTGGATTACCATTCACTACACGAGAGACAGTTGCCATTGAAACATTTGCTTCACGAGCAACATCATAAATTGTGATTGTTTGCTTTTCCATATTTTTTCCCCTTTTCTTAACTTGTTATTTAGTTTAAAGATTGAAAATGTTTGAATTATATTCTCAAGAAGAATTTATCATTATTTTCATAAAATTGCAAGCGTTTCACAGATGTTTTCATGAAAATTTCACAACTTTTTTCAAACATGCTTTTTGATGCTATAATGAAATAAAACAAAGGAGGAACACTAATGAATGAAAGAATAAAGATTATTACTCAAAAAATGAAAGATGATAATATTGATATTGCTTTTTTCAATAATCCTATGGTTATCAATTTCTTAACCGGCTATAAAAGTGAACCACATGAACGAATTTTAGCTGTTCTATTATTTAAAAATCATGCTCCACTTCTTTTTACGCCTGCTTTAGAATATGAGGACGCAAAAAAAGTTACAAAGGAATTCGAAGTTTTTAGTTATCACGACACTGAGAACCCGTGGGATATAATAAAAAGGAAAATTCATGAGATCAATGTCCCTGAAAAAACATGGGCAGTTGAGAAAGATTTTCTAACGGTAAGTAGAAAGGAAGCTTTGGAAAATTCTTTTCCAGATAGTCACATTCAATACGATTTTTCACATTTCTTAGAAAAACTTCGTCTTCAAAAAACTTCAGATGAAATTGCTATTATGAAAGAAGCAGGTTTTTGGGCAGATGAAGCGATTAAAATTGGCGCCTCTATCTTGAAAACTGGAATCACAGAATTAGAAGTTGTAGCACAAATAGAATATGAATTAAAAAAACGTGGAATTAACGAGATGAGTTTTGATACTATGGTTTTATTTGGCTCAAATGCTGCAAGTCCGCATGGCACTCCTGGAACAACTCCTTTAAAAGAAAATCAATTTGTCCTCTTTGATTTAGGTGTTATGTATAAGGGATATGCCAGCGATATCACCAGAACTCTGTTTTTCGGATCAACGCCTACAGATAAACAAGAAAAAATTTACCATTTAGTATTACAAGCGCATAATGATGCAATGGAGAAAGCGACTTTGAATATGAGTGCTGAGACGCTGGATGGAATTGCAAGAGATATTATTTCCAGGGAAGGTTATGGTAAATACTTTAATCACCGTCTTGGACATGGACTAGGACAGAGCGTCCATGAGTTTCCTTCCATCATGCAAGGAAATACCATGCCTTTGCTAAAAAACATGTGTTTTTCGATTGAACCAGGTATATATATTCAAGATGATATAGGTGTTCGGATCGAAGATTGTGGGTTCCTTGATGAAAATGGTTTTCATTCCTTTACATCTTTCCCAACCAATATAAACGCTTATCGTGAGTTTATCTCTGAATAACTTAAAAAGGACTAGAAATTTCTCTAGTCCTTTTTGCTAATAGTATAGGGTTTTATAAAATTATTCTTGAAAAGAAGCTTATCTGGATGCATGTTCCACAAATTTGCTTTTTGTTCCACGGAGGGTAAAATAAAGGTATGAATAAGAATATTCTTCACGCCATCTTCTTTGATAAAGAACACCATTGGGACTCGCTTGTGAGAATACACAAGAAAAGAATTCGCTCTGTGGTGTTGTCGGAAGTAGATAAGTTCCGCTATTGCGGCGATGTGAGGAAAGGATTTCGATTGTTCGTTTGCGAAGGCTGTCATGATGTCAAGCATGTTCCGATTCGCTGCAAGGGAAAGTTTTGCCCAACCTGTGCGGTTGGGGAGAGTCAGCGCTGGAGCGACATGATTGCGGATGACATGTACCACACCATTCACCGGCATATCGTGTTCACGATTGATGAAGGATTGCGGGATTTGTTTCTCCTTCACCGGGAGGAACTGTTGAAGGGATTAATGGATGAGGCAGCAAACGTGGTGAAGGCGTATTTCCGCAAGAAACGCATCACCCCGGGCATCATCGCAGGCCTACATACCTTCGGCTCCCAGTTGGAGTTCAATCCCCATGTGCACATGATTGTGACCATGGGCGGGTTGACAGACAGCGGGAAATGGGTGGATTACGACTACATTCCCTATAAACTCTTGCGAATACATTGGCAGAACGCGGTTCTTAAGCTCCTGCGGCGTACCCTTACTCCGAAGGAGAAGAAGAAAGCCCAGCCCCTGCTGCAAAACGCGTATTCGAAGAATGCGGAAGGCTTTTACGTGAACGCCCCGAAACGGAGCAGGACCAATGTGAAGGCACTGCTGCAATATATCAGTCGATACATGAAACGAGGACCCATCGCGCTCGAACGGATCATCTATTACGATGGTGACACGGTCCTCTTCCGGTATCATGACAAACGCACAAACAAAGAAGCAATCAAGATAATGGGGGCCAAAGAGTTTATCCTTTCGCTGATCCGGCACATCCCGGACAAAGGCTTCAAAACAATCCGCCATTACGGGTTGTACAGCAGACGTATCAAGAAGACCGTCCAAAAGGTGGTCCGTCATCTACAGGAGAAGATGACGAAGTTGCTCATCCATGCGCGAAAGATGACCCAACCGAAAAAATGGCGCGAAAGGATAACCGAAACATTCGGAATCGATCCACTCAAATGTTCGAAATGCGGCAACTACTACGAGTTCAAGGGGATTGTTGTGTCCAAAAAAGGACAGCTTACCATCCAATATGCGAACGATTGGGATGCGAGAAGGTATTTACGGGAGGAGATTGAACGGATTGAGTCAGAAAAAGAAAAACACCAGCAGGGAAAAGCAGAAGCGCAAGCTCTTGAAAACCTTCGGTTCGACTGGGAAGGATTACGACAGAGAGCCCAAGGACAAGAGCGTGAGCTATATCTGTCGTCAATGCAGGGCAGTGGAAGAGATTCCACTTGAGGTCGTGGAGCAATTCGATTGGCTGGATGGGGGAGATCCTCATGACCCACCGCGGTTCAGCTGCCAAGTCTGCCAGGGAGAAATGATTCCAGAATATTTCCGAGGTGCCACCGGCGTCCTCTACGACAATCGATATCTCCGAGTTGAAAGTCTCCACTAAAATAAAAAGGCCTCGAGCGTTAGCTCGAGGTTTTCTTATTATTGTTTTTTCGCTGCTTCTTCAGCCTCTTTTTTGCCTTCATCAGCAATATCTTCAGCTTCTTTTTTCACGTCTTTTGATTTTTCTTTTACTTCAGCTACTGATTGAGATACATCTTCTTTAGCTTTTTTTAAATCATCTGAAACTTTTGATGAAGTTTCACTGAATTGTGATTTCAGATTTTCGCCAGTATCTTTCAAACTTACCTTGATGTCTTCACCAGTTTCTTTGGCTACTTCCACAAGCTCGCTGCCTTTTTCCACAGCGATATCAGTATAGTCATATACTGTATCCATAACGTCATTAAATTCATCTGTAATATCTTGTCTTAATTCTTTACCAGATTTTGGTGCAAACAGTAATGCTGTTATTGCTGCTGCTGCTCCACCAATAATTGCACCTAATACAAATCCGCCGTCTTTTTTACTCATGTTATTTCTCTCCTTCAATTGTTTAAATATATTTTTTAATAATAACTTATTGCCTTAATAAATTGTAATATCTGTATCTTTTGCTGCTTTTTGTTCTTTTCTGCGTCGATTCATAGATGCAGCAGTTCTACCTAAATTACTCATAGTAGAACTTTTTTTATTCTTTTTCGAAGTTTTTCCTCCTGCAATTGAACCCGCTAGATTTCGAGTAGATTGGTTTACATCAGAAACAGTAACTCCGATGTCTCCTATTGCAGTAAATAATGGATCTGTTTTACTTATCTTACCATTTAAATCATCCATCAAGGTATTTGTTTTGTTCAACAATCCTTCTACCTCAATTGCTAAATGGTCTACATCCTTCGTAATAACTGAAATGCTATTGTTTGCTTCTTCAGCTATTTTCGACACTTCATCTAAAATTTTGGTAGCTTTTCTAACTGCTAGTACTAAAAATACTGCTAGCACTGCAAAGGCTACGGCTGCGATTAAAGCAGCAATTTCTCCCCAACTCATAAGAACCACTCACTCCTTTTCATTTATTCGTAAGTCGTAGAATGCTTGAAAATAAATTCTAGTAGTTACGTAATCGTTAATAAAATAATACCATAAGGATTTTTATTATTCCATTGAAACCACTTTTATTGGTAGAGGTTTCATTGTTTTTTTCTTTGACCTGTATCTTGAAAAATGATAGTCTGAGCATAGTAAAAGTATATTTTAAAAGGATGAGGTTTGATGTTTTTTATTAACTCTGTAGCAAACAATGCTGTTGATGAAACAATAGAGAGTGTTGTGGAATCTTCCAATTTTATCATTACATGGTGGAACAGCATTAACTGGAGTGGGATTGTATCACAAGTGATAACGAAATCGATTTATATTTTCTTCGTGTTACTTGTCTTCACGGTCATCAATCGATTGGTAAAATATTTCTTAAAGAAGACCTTTACAACGCAAAGTAAAAAAGCACACGTTTCGATGAATCGACGAAATACAATTTATAAAATGGTTGATAACGCTGTTTCCTATACAATCGCTTTTTTCTTGATTTACAGTATTCTTTCTATCATTGGTATTCCTGTTTCAACATTATTGGCAGGAGCAGGGATTGCTGGTATCGCAATTGGTCTGGGTGCCCAATCTTTTATTAGTGACATCGTTAATGGTTTTTTTATTTTGTTAGAAAATCAATTTGATGTCGGTGATTCTGTCACTATTGGTGATTTTTCTGGTACAGTTGTTTCAATCGGACTTCGTTCGACACAATTAAAAGGATTCGATGGTACCCATCATTTTCTTCCAAATCATACAATTGACGTGATTAGTAATAATTCACGCAATGATATGCGTGCCATGATTGAATTAACTTTATATCCCGATACTGATTTTGAAATTGTTAAAGAGATTATTGAAGCGAAAAACAAGCAATTGGTTCCTGATTATCCTGAGATTGTCAGCGGACCTAATTTTGTCGGTCCCACAAATTTGGGGAACGGTCTTGTGAGTTATAGTATTGTTTTTTATACACTCAATGGGCAACAATTTAGAGTAAGGGATGTATTTTTAACAGAATACTTACAAGCATTGAAAGATGCAAATATAGATATACCAAAAAATACATTTTTGGGAAGATGATATAACAAAAGGGATAGGAGCGTTTGAGCCCCCATCCCTTTTGTTAATTTATTTTTGTTAAAGATTTATCATTCAAATCATATTGATTATGCATCTCATGCACTAAATGATTCACTCGACTTAACATTTCTTTACGTGTAATAATTCCGATAAAATACCCTTGTTCATCAATGACGCATAGAAAGTTGTGATCGATTAACTTGTTGAGAATTTCCTCTAGTTCACTTGAAGTATAAATTATTGGAACATTCTTATTCATTACTTCTTTTACAGTGATTTTTTCCATTTCTTCAAAATGAATGGAGTCAATACTCATGATAGCCTTAATAATCATAGGCATTGAAATTAAACCTCTGATACGAGATTCATTATCTAAAACAGGTATTGAACTGTATTTTACTTGAGAAAGAACTAGTAAAGCATGATATAAATTATTATTGCAATTCAAATTAGCTACATTTTCACTCGGAATAATCAGTTCTTTTCCTTTATCGTGAAGTAATATTGATTGGACTTCGTTACTAATCATTTAAAAATCCTCCTCGAATACTTTCTGACTTAAGTATACATGTTCATAGATGGAAGTTTACAAAAGTAATAAAATCTTTATCGAATTTTTAGACTTGTGTAAGTTCCCATTTTTGAAATAGCTCAGGAAGTTCTTCATGCTGATCATCAAAAACTCTGATTTTAACTGTCGTATCATTGGCTTCTAATAAGCAATATGTTTTTTCTCTTAATAATCCTCTAGGACTTTGGATACTGCCTGGATTAATAAAGAAAATACCATCCTCATAATCAAATTTGAGAATATGAGAATGTCCATAAAACATGAACGAAAGCTTATTTAACTTAGCAAATTCTTTTAAATCCTCCAAAGTCCACTTTACATTATGATGATGGCCATGGACAATCGCATAAGGAAATGCAGTCTCTCTTTCAATATGTATATCTTTAAAATCAGCATAGAAATCACAGTTCCCTGATACAGTATCCATAATATTCCAGACAAGGTGATTATCAGGCAATTCTGAATCGCCACAGTGCACAAATTTATCGACATGATCAATATATTTCTCGACCAGTTCATCTAAAATATGACTATTTCCATGACTATCACTGACGATAAGTAAACGCATAGGATCCCCTTTCTATTTAAACCATTCAGCAATTTGAGCATCTAATTTTTTTAATGCATTTGCTCGATGGCTAATTCGGTTTTTCGTATCTTCAGAAACTTCTCCTAATGTCTTTCCTAACTCAGGTACAAAGAAAATAGGGTCATAACCAAAACCATAGTCTCCTACTGGAAATTTTGCAATTTCTCCAGAAAGAGTTCCTTCTACTACAAGACTTTCTTTTTTAGGGCTGCTTAATACTAATGTGCAATGGAAATACGCACCACGACTCAGTTCATTCAATTCACCTAACATTGCTAATACTTTTGCGTTATTTCTTGCATCACTCTTCGGTTCTCCGGCAAAACGAGCAGAAAACACTCCCGGTGAGCCGTCTAAGGCATCAATACAAAGTCCAGAATCGTCTGCTAAAACGGGCACTTGTAATAAATTACTAATAGTCTCCGCTTTTAGACGTGCATTTTCTTCAAAAGTAAAACCAGTTTCCACTACATCTGGAATATCTGGATAATCAATTAGCGTTTCAATGATATATCCCTTTGGTTCGAGTATTTGCTTAAATTCGTTCGCTTTTCCTTGGTTTTTTGTTGCAATAATAATTTTCTTCTCACCCATTATTCCAGACTCCTTTAATGATTATTTTCTAATAAATTTACTTTTTCAACTAACATATGATTAGTTCCCAACCACTGTGTGGCAATTTCTGAAAATAACTTAGTAGAACCGGTAGTAAAAAATCGATTCGCTATTTTTTCCCCACTGCTGTCTGCAGCGATATTATGGTAATCAAGAATTGTGCTGACTTCCGAAACAGTTTCCGCTCCAGAGTCGACTAAATAAACGTCATCTCCCATTACATTCTGAATCAAAGGTTTCAGTAATGGATAATGCGTGCATCCTAAAATTAAAGTATCAATATTTAATTTTGTTAGCGGCTGTAAACTTTCAAATACTACTTTTTTTGCAATGGATGTATTGAACTGATTACTTTCAACTAGAGGAACAAATTTCGGACAACTAATACTATATGTCTTTAGAGATGCGTCTTTATCTCGTAATGTTTGTTCATAGACGCCACTTTCAATTGTCCCTTTTGTTCCGATAACTCCAATGCGATGATTTGAAGAATATTTGAGAGCGGCCCTGCTTCCAGGTAGAATAACGCCCACCACGGGTATATCTATTCTTTTTCTTATTTCATCTAGTGCAACAGCGGTAGCTGTATTGCAAGCAATTACCAGAAGCTTTATATCTTTTTTTAATAGGAATTGAGTAAGCTCCCACGTGAACTGAACGACTTCTTCAGCTGGCCTAGGACCATATGGGCAACGAGCGTTATCTCCTATATAATAGAAAGTTTCGTTCGGAAGCTGCTTCATTGCTTGCTTAACTACCGTTAGTCCACCTACACCAGAATCTAAAAATCCAATCGCTTTTTTATTCATGGTATCTTCCCTTATTTACATTTAATTACTAAACATATTATAACAAATATTCGGAAGTTTAGCTTGAATATGATACAATGACTTTAATAGTTTTATTAAGATTTTTTGAAAAAACATGCTTAATAAATGGAGGGGTTGCATTGAATTATCAATCATTGATTGCCATTATGGATCAGGGTGAAAGTAATAAAGCAATTGAAGCCGTTAATAAAAGCGGCCAACATTCTGGGACGCTTTTAAAAGGAAGAGGCTCAGGTCTTCACGAAAAACAAAAAATTCTATCTGTAGCATTAGAACCTGAAAAGGATATTTTACTTCTTGTAACACCAGAAGAAAAAGCAGAGGAAATCGTAGGTCATATTGATGATGCTATTAAGATTAGGGAACCGGGAAACGGTGTATTAGTTGGAATGCGCGTAAATCGTGTACATGGAATATAATATATTAGCAAGGGGGCTGGGAAAAAACTCCCAGCCTCTTTCCTATACCCGAATAATGTAGCGTAAATGTGCTCAAAAAGGCAGCCCCGACGTCCACTTCACGAATCATGCTCAAGATGGTCTGCAACCATCTTGCGCTTATTCGCTCCAGTGATTCGGGGCTGAACGCCTTTTTTCCCACTCTCTTGCTAAATGATTGTTTAATTCAATCTTTTTTTTAATTCACGTTCTCTTTCTTCTTCTCTCCAATTCTCAATGTATTTATACACTGGAATAATTAGAAAGATTAAACCAATCCATTTTCTTAAGCTCCTCATATGACTGACACCCTTCCTAAAAAAGTAATTTATCTTATATTTTCATTATGCATGATTTTTTTATAAAATGCTAATAAGACACATCCCACAAGTAATTAGTAAAGTGAGGTATTTTATGAGTAGTAACAAACGCGAAGAATTAATTAATAGTCAGCATTTCCCACTTATTTTAATGAGAGATTTTTTATTACCTACTATTCTCGGAAACGAAACGAGTGACGTATTGTATTGGAGCGGAAAACAACTTGCGCGACAATTTCCTCTCTTAGATGAAACAGATATCCAAGAATCATTCGAATACTGCGGTTTTGGTAATTTAGACTTGGTGAAAAAAGAGCGTAATAGGGATATTTATCATCTTCATGGTTCGATTATTGAAACACGCTTATTAAAACAAGATGTTTCTTTTCATCTAGAAGCAGGCTTTCTTTCTGAACAACTATTCCTCACTACAAAAATAAGTTGTGAGGTCCAGGTGAAAATTTTGAAAAATAAAACAAATACAATAGTCAACTTAATTGTTAATTACTGAAAAAAATGGACAAGCCCATCTTGTCCGATGAAAAAACAGGAAATAATATTCTGTTCTAAGAAAAAAGCAAGCTGATTTTATATCAGCCTGCTTTTTTTATACGTATTGTTCTAATACTTCTTCAAGACGCTCTTTTGGAGTGAAGCCCACTAGTTTTTCAACAACTTCTCCGTCTTTTTTAATAAGCAAAGTAGGAATACCCATAATACCAAATTCTTGTGGCGTTGATGGATTTGCATCTACATCCATTTTAGTAAAAGATACTTTATCTCCCATTTCTTCATCAAGTTCATCAATGATTGGTGATTGCATGCGGCATGGACCACACCAAGTTGCCCAAAAGTCTACAAGGACTACCCCTTCTTTTGTTTCTGTATCAAAATTTGAATCTGTTAATGCTTTAACCATGATTATACTTCCTCCCTTTTCCTAATCAATATTCACATTATAGCAAAGTTATTTTTTGTTAGCCATTTTTCTGCCTAACCTTTAAAAACTGCTACGGTTGCCCCATTTCCACCTGCATTTGCTGGAGCAAATGCAAATGATTTCACTTGAGGATGCTTCTTTAATGCTTCGACTACTCCTTGACGAATTGCGCCGGTTCCTTTTCCATGGACAATCGTCACCTGAGGATAACCAGCCAATAAAGCAGCATCCAAATAGCTGTCTAATTCCATAATCGCATCTTCATAACGAAAACCGCGTAAATCTAATTGGGTCGAGACATGGCTATCCGTCGAAGAACGAAGGTTAGCGATTTGCCTTTTTGCTCTGCGTACTTGTTTATCCGGCTCTTCTTCAATCTTTCTTAAATCCGATTCAGGCAGTTTTAACTTCATGATACCAATTTGTACAACCCATTCGCCTTTAGCTGTCTTCTCTAGCAAGGTACCTCTTTGTCCATAGGTTTCCGTTAGTACTTCATCGCCTACTTTTAATTGTTTCTTTTCTTTTTCTTTTCGTAAAACCTTATTTTTTGTTAAAAGTGATTCTTCTTGTCTTAATTCATCAAATTGTTTTCTCAAATCAATTAATTCATGTTCTTTTACACCAGCACTTTTACCTAAGTTCATCTGCATTTCACGTATTTCCTGCATAAGTAATTCCGCTTCTTCTCTTGATGTTTCAACAATTTTATTTGCTTCTTTTTTAGCGCGTTCCATTACAGTCGTCTGGTCTTCTTCTAATTGTTCCGAAGCCTTCCTTAAGTCTCGCAATAACGCTTCTGATTCAGCGATTTGTTGTTTTAATTGATGAGACTCTAATTCGGTTCTACGACGTTTTTGTTCTAGGTCTGCAATCATTTCATTAAGCTCTTGACTATCTTCTTTGATAAATCCTGCGGCTTGTTGGATGACTTGTTCCGGGAGGCCTAAACGACGAGAAATATCAAACGCATTACTTCGTCCAGGTATTCCAATCATCAGCCGGTATGTAGGGGCTAGTGTATGAGAGTCGAATTCCATACTCGCATTAATCGTTGCTGGCCTATTGTATGCATATACTTTTAATTCCGGATAATGAGTTGTCGCAACAACATAACTTCCTTTTGTACCAACGTAATCTAAAATGGAGACCGCAAGAGAAGCTCCCTCTTGCGGATCCGTTCCGGAACCAACCTCATCAAATAGAACTAAACTTTTATCATCGATTTGATCAAGTATCGAAACGATATTCGACATATGTGAAGAAAAGGTACTTAAATTTTGTTCAATGGATTGTTCATCCCCGATATCTGCAAATATTTCCGTAAAAATACCGATCTGGCTATTTTCTTTTGCAGGAATCTGCAAACCTGATTGTCCCATTAACTGAATCAATCCTAATGTTTTTAAAACAATCGTTTTTCCACCCGTGTTAGGACCTGTAATGATAATTGCTTGGTACTCTTCTCCAATAATTAAGTCATTTGAAACGACTTGTTCCCGATCAATTAATGGATGACGTGCACCCCATACCGCAATATGATTTCGTTCGTTTAAATGAGGACGAGTTGCATCAATGCTATTTCCATATGCTGCCTTTGCATTAATCACATCTAATTCAGTTAACAAATAGCTATTCTCAGTAATTTCATCCACATGAGGTGCTAACAGTGCGGACAACTCATATAAAATCCGTTCCTCTTCTCTTCTTTCCTGTGCTTTTAAAGAACGCAATTTATTATTTAGCTCCAGGACAGCTTGAGGCTCGATAAACAAAGTTTGTCCTGTTGAACTTTGATCATGAACAACGCCGCCGAATACATTTCGGTGTTCTTGCTTTACTGGAATCACAAAACGATCATTTCGAATCGTCACAATACTATCACTCAAATATTGCGATTTTTTCCCTCGTATGAAGCCATCTAATTTTTCACGAACATTGGTTTCAGTGGAGCGGATCGATTGACGGATTCGTTTTAATTCAGAACTTGCATCACTTAAAATATCACCATCATCTGCTATTGATAATGCAATGGTCTTTCTAATATCAGGTAAATCAATCAACTGATCGACAATGGCATATAAGCGGTAGAACTCGACCTCTTGTTCGTGAAGTGCTTCAAAAAATTGAATGACTTCTTTTGTAGTGCTTAACACTCTTCCAATTTGGGAAATTTCTTTTCCATTTAAAGAACCACCAATTTGCAGCCGTTTCAAGGACATACTAATATCTGTTAATTTTGGTATCGGAATGCCGCCTTTTAAACGATAGACTTTTCGGCCATCGTCCGTCTCATCTTGCAGATCCTGAACATCCTTTAGCGTTTTTTGGGGCTCTAATCGAAGCAGTCTCTGTTTGCCTAATTCAGAAGCCGCGAAGCTAGCTAGTTGGGTTCGTATTTTTTCAAATTCTAGTGTTTTTATTATTTTTGAATTCAACTGATTCACCTCTTTTGTAGTTGATTCAAAGCGATAGGATAGAGTTTTCTATCCTATCGCTCAATGTAATTATAATTGTGCTACAATCCCTACCCACCATTTATAAATATGCGATGATAGATAAGGTGTGTTTTTTATGATCCAATTTGCTAAATGACTTTCCTCTAATAGGGATTGAATCGCTTCAAAAGGAATCAATGTCAAAAAGTACAGCAATAAGAATACCCCTAGATATTGCATGAGAAAGCCTAAAATCCCTCCGCCAAGTGAGTTCACTTGACGAATAACTGGTAAATATGTGAGAGAATTTAACATGTATCCCACTACTCTAGTCACTAGCCATCCTATCAAAATGATAAGCAGGAAAGAAATTGCATTATAGAAAGCCATATCTAAGTTTAATATCTGAATGGCATCATAATAAACCATTTCATCTCCTACACCGGGTTGTGCATAGGGAATTAACATTTCTAAATAATCAGCAAAAACCAAATAATATTTTTGTGCGAAATAAAAAGAAACAATATATCCAGCTGTATGAATTAGTTGTAGAACTAACCCTCTTCGGACTCCTGCATAAACTCCGATAAATAATATAACAAGAATTATTATTGTCAACATCTAATCACCTGTTTCCTGAAGGACGCTGCCCTTGATTTTGTTTAGTCAATTTATTTTTTGTAGAAGTAGGCATATTTTGTTGCGTTTTTTCTTGTTGTTTTGCTTTTTGAAGCCTTGTTTCAGAAGCTGTTGTTGGTCGAACAAATCTGCTGCCTGCTTCTTTTGCTGTTTTTTTAACAGGCTTTTCTTCTTTTCGTATTTCTGCTTGATTTTCTATACTCGATTTTGCGGTAATCATCTTCAGTTGTTTTTCATGTTCTTTTTCTAAATGCGCTATTTTTCCTTTCAACTCATCCAATTCCGCTTGCTTACTTATTGTCTCCGATATGGCGTTCACTGCTACCAAAATGGAACGCTGTTCAACATCTAAATCCGGCATAGCGCTTTTTAATTGTGTTATTCTTCCATTCGCTAGTTCAGAAACAACTTTCAAATGTTCTTCTGATTTCTTTGCCACTATGGTATACGTTCTACCTGCGATGGTTGCTTTGTAGCGACGTTTATCTTCCGCCATTTTCCATCCTCCTTGCAATACTACATCTCGTATATTTTACCACGTTTTCACTTTCTTTACAGTAAAAATGTTATTCTTTTCTTTGGTCCTCATAGTATTCTCTCTAGAAGTATTAAAATAAAATAGAGAAGAACTTGGATTTCTCCATTCCTTCTCTATCCTGATTATCGTTTTTCCCAAATAATATTCGCTACACAAGCAATTGTTGTTCCATTGATAATTTGATGAGCAGTTAGGATTGTACCGTCCTCTTGTTCTTTTGTAGAGATTGAGCTTGAAATCATTGTTCCAAACTCAACTTCTTTTTCATACTTGATGTTAATGGACTTAATCTGATGAGCCAGCAGGAATTCCATTTCTACTGTATTAATAACCCAGTCAAAATACTTAGCATTATTCACATGTTTATTTGCATCGATATCTAAATAACGAACTCTGAAAGGTTTTTCGCTTTTTGTTTCTTCACAAACCGATACAATTTTTGGCTGGCGTATCAACGTCCGTATTTCATCAGCTTTATAGGGAGCAACAATCTCCTTGTCAATTCTTATCATTTTACGCGTTTCCAAGTCCATAATAGAAAAAGTCGTAAACACTTCTACTAACAGATTTTCTTCTAAATCGAGAGCACGAAAAATCCGATATGTAAAAAAGCGATTATAACTTACTGCCTCTGTTTCAAGGATAATTCGTTCGTCTCTTTCAGGTATACGACTAATATCGATATTATATTGAATGATAATCCAACTTAATCCTCTCATCATCATGCTTTCTTCTGTATTTCCTAATGCCTCGCTCTGCATACTCGATACATGAACCATTTCATTAATCAAAGAAGGTATCGTAATTTCTCCTTGAAAATCACACTCATAGCCTCTTACTTGATGTTCGGTTCTGAACTTTAATCCACTCATTGTGATTGATCCACTCCTGCTTTTAACAAATTTTCTCTACTTTATATTTTATCATTGATTGAAGATAAAGAAAGCTGTCTCTTAAAAAGAGACAGCTTTCTACTAACGAATGACAGCTTGTAATGTATCTACTAAAGCTTTTTCAACTTTTTCAACCGCATTTTGCACGTCTTCATCCACGAGTGTTCCAGCAGGATTTAAGAAGGCAAGTGAATATGCCATTGATTTTGATCCATCTTGAATTCCTTCACCTTGATAAATATCAAACAGATGTATATTTATCAGATTTTTCCCTGCATTCTGCTCGATTACTTGACGAATCTGCTCATGACTTACTTTTTCGTCAACTAAAATCGCGATATCTCTGCTTGTTCCAGGGTATTTAGGAATTGGTTTTTGTGTAATTTCTTCTTTTTCAGCATCCAATACTTTATCTAAGTTAAATTCAAAAACATACGTCTCTTTCAAATCATATTCTTTTGAAGTAGTTGGATGTACTTGTCCAATATAGCCAATCACTTCTTCACCCAATAAGATTTCCGCTGTTCTTCCAGGATGCATCCAGGCAATGTTTTCTACAGGGCGGTATTCAATTTGATCAGAAACTCCAATACGAGTAAAGAATTCTTCTAGAATACCTTTTGTATGATAGAAATCAACAGGGACATTTTTTGTTTGCCATCCTTGATGGACAATGTTTCCGGTCAGAACTCCAGCAACTTGTTCCAATTCGGTTGGCAATACTTCATTTTCATTCGGAATGAAAATTTTCCCAATTTCATAGAAACAAATATCCGAATTATTTCGAGCTACGTTATAAGATGCATTTCCTAATAAACTTGAAATAAGGTTCATTCTAAGTGTACTGTGATCTTCACTCATCGGCCATGCGAGACGAATTGGTTCAGCAGCGTGCTGTGAGTAAGCAGTAGATTTTTTTTCTGTCGTAAGAACATAGCTAATATTTTGAGTTAATCCAGCAGCTTCTAGATAGTTACGTGTCTGACGAACTAGTTTTTGTGCTGCTGTCAACTGACCTGGAACAGATGCCGTTACAGGAAGGGTAGCAGGCAAACGATCATACCCATAAATACGAGCCACCTCTTCTACTATATCTGCCTCAATTTCAATATCCCATCTTCTTGGCGGAATAGAAACGACCACTTTTTCCTCTGTATATTTATGTCCAAAACCAAGCTGATCTAATATCTTAATGACTTCATCCATCGTAATAGAAGTCCCAAGAGAACAGTTGATTTTTTCCAATGTAATCGAAACTTCTTTGTTTTCAGGAGTAAAGTTTACTTCTGAAGCAGTTCCTCTAACAATCGTTCCTCCAGCTAACTCATGAATCAAAGCTGCTGCATGATTTCCTGCTTCTTCAATTGTTGAAACATTAATTCCTTTTTCAAATCGAGCACTCGATTCACTGCGTAAGTTAAACTTAGTACCTGTTTTTCGGATTGATAACGGATCAAATAAAGCAAACTCCAAAGCAACATTCGTTGTTTTATCAGTTATTTCAGAGTTAAAACCGCCCATTACTCCGGCAAGACCAATTGGCTCGATACCATTTGTTATCACAATATCTGTATTACTTAGTTCCCGGTCGGTTCCATCTAGAGTTTTTAAAGCTTCTTTTTCATGGGCACGACGAACAATAATTTTTTTTGAGCCAATAGCATCGTAGTCAAACGCGTGTAATGGCTGTCCATATTCTAAAAGAATGTAATTGGTGATGTCGACAACATTATTAACTGGACGCATTCCAGCATTCATTAATTTGATTTGTAGCCATAATGGACTTTCTTGGATAGTAACATCTTTAATAACTTGAATATTATATGCTGGGACATCATTTGGATCCTCTACAGAAACTTGGATATAATCCTTGATATCATCTACTGTTTCGGAAGTTGGATAAGATTTAAATTCAGCCTTTTTATTGTAAATAGCCGACACTTCATGAGCAACACCTCGCATGCTTAATGCATCTGCCCGGTTAGGCGTAATATCAATGTCTAGAATGGAATCATCTAAAGCTAAAGTCGTTATAATGTCTTCTCCCACTACTGCATCTTCTGGCAAGACAAAGATTCCATCGGCATATTTTTTTGGAATCACACTATCGGTATAGCCTAGTTCTTCAAGCGAACAAATCATGCCATTCGATACTTGACCACGAATTTTTCCCTTTTTAATTTTTGCGTTCCCACTAATTCTAGCTCCGTGCAAAGCAACAATAACTTTTTGATCGGCTGCTATATTAGGAGCTCCACATACAATTTGAATCGGCTCGTTCTCGCCCACGTCCACTTGACAAACGTGGAGGTGGTCTGAATCAGGATGGTCAACAACCGCCAGCGTTTTTCCAACCACAATTTTTTTAAGACCATTGCCTGGTAAAAGGACATCATCTACTTCAATTCCTGTACGTGACATTTTTTCTGCTAATGTATTTGGTGCAATGTCTGTCAAATCCAAATACTCTTGTAACCATTTATATGAAACTTTCATTGTTTACTGCTCCTTCACTTTAAACTGGTCTAAGAACCGCTTGTCATTTTGGTAGAAGTGACGGATATCGTCAATTCCATATTTCAACATCGCTACACGTTCCGGCCCCATACCGAAAGCAAAACCAGAGTATTTTGTCGAATCGACTCCCGACATTTCTAGAACGTTTGGATGAACGAGACCTGATCCTAAAATTTCGATCCAACCGCTTCCCTTACAAACGTTACATCCTTCCCCTCCACATTTGAAGCAACTAACATCTACCTCAACAGAAGGTTCAGTAAATGGGAAATAACTAGGACGGAGTCGTATCTCGCGATCTTCCCCAAACAATTTCTTAGCGAACAAATCCAATGTTCCCTTTAAGTCAGCTAAAGTAATGTTTTCTGCTACTACAAGCCCTTCAATCTGAGTAAATTGATGAGAATGCGTTGCATCATCGTTGTCTCTTCGGTAAACTTTTCCGGGACTAATCATCTTAAGCGGCCCTTTCGAAAAATCGTGCTTCTCCATTGTACGAGCTTGCACCGGTGAAGTGTGGGTACGCAAAAGAACTTCTTCTGTAATATAAAAAGTATCTTGCATATCACGAGCAGGATGATCCTTAGGAAGATTCATTTTTTCAAAGTTATAGCGATCCAATTCTACTTCTGGTCCATCAACAATTTGATAACCCATCCCTAAAAAAAGGTCTTCAATCTCTTCCATAATTTGTGTTAGTACATGTTTTGTACCTACAGAAACAGTTTTCCCAGGCAGGGTCACATCAATTTTTTCAGCTTCCAGTGCAACTGTCAATGCTTTTTGTTCTAGTTCTTCACGAACCGTCTGGATAGCTCCGCTTAATTGATCGCGGACTTCATTCGCCAAACTACCGATTACGGGACGCTCTTCCGGTGAAACATCTTTCATCCCGCGCAGCGCCTCCGTAATCGGACCTTTTTTACCTAAATAAGCTACCCGGTATTCATTTAATTCTTTTAAATCATTTGATGATTGAATTTTTTCTAGTGCTTCCATTTGAAGCAACTCTAATTTTTCTTTTATATCCATTATTCTCCCTCACAATCTAAAAAAATGCATAAAAAAAACCCCTCCCCAGAAAGGGACGAGAGATCGCGGTACCACCCTTGTTTTGTTCATGATGAACAACACTTCATTCAATAACGACAATTTTGCCGGAACTTTATTCATTGCGTATGCAAATCCCAAAGTCTGCTCAAGGAATGAAAACATACCGATTCTTTTTGATTTGCTCTCAGTCAACGACAAATCTCCCTGTAACCAGCTTTATTCGGCAAGTGGTTCCTATCAATGCATTTCTTTTATTCTTTAACTAATTTAACAATAAATAGGGCAATCGTCAAGCCTATGCGTGAATCCACCTATCAGACCAACTTTGTATTTCAAGCATTACTTTTTCAAGATCTCTGCCCTTTTCAGTTAAGCTATATATTACTTTTACGGGTCCGTCTGTATGTTCCGTACGAAGCACGATTCCTTCTTCTTCTAATTCTTTTAAGCGCTCTACCAATACTCGATCGCTAACTCCAGGTATTTGTTCAGAGATATCTTTAAAACGACGATCTTCGAGCAACAATACTTCGATAATTAAGCCTGACCATTTTTTCCCTAGTATCATAAAAGATTTCTCAAAGCGCGGGCATATACATTCCTTATTAAGCAGTAAATTTTCCATTCTTTCCACCTCATTAATCGGATCAATCATTCAGTAAAAAAGCGGACGTTTCATCGTCCACTTTTATCATTTTCTATTAAAAAGTAATTGTATTTGTTAAAATGCTTCGTTTAATCAAAGCCCACTTACCACGGAAATTCTCTTTTGTTTTTACAAAGAAAGGTGACAAAGCTTCATCGCAAGCACAATATTTGTCTACCAAAGTAACAATATAACTTTCTTTATATTTTGGAAGAGCAATCGTTGCTCCCCACATATGTTTTAAAATAATATCTTTTTCTAAGTCAGACAGCTCTGTTAATTTCCCAGCGTTTTCACAAGCGATGCGCGGGTGAACATATGCATGAGAACCTTCATCAAACTTCGTTGTTCTCCAGTCATAATAAAATAAGTCATGTAGTAGCCCAGCTCTTGCAATAGCTCGTACATCACATTTAAATCTTTTTGCAATACAATAGCTGCGATAAGCTACAGAAATCGAATGATCTAAACGAGTGCTATAATAGTGCTGAGTAATATCTTTTAACTTTTGGACTTCTTCAGTTTCCAGTAAATCGGTTATATAAGAAAGGAATTCCTCATCTTTTTCCCACTTCATGTATGTCATTCATCATTCTCCTTATTAAAAGTTCGTCTCCTATTATACATGAAATTAGTAGCTTGGCTAGTATTATTACTTACTTTTTACCCAATTTGATAAAAATGTCACATATCAGTAACACTTTTAAGGGACAAAATGATACATCAAAATACTTGCTGCAACTGCTACATTTAGCGATTCTGCTTTTCCTATAATAGGAATATAGATGTTCCCATCTGTTTTCGCGAGTAATTGATTTGAGACCCCATTTCCTTCATTCCCTAGAATGATAGCTGCGGAATCAGTTATCGGTACATCTCGATACCGCTGTGCCTTTTCGTCAAGAGCAGTTCCAAACACAGGAATAGCGGACTCTTGAAGCCTGTCTATTAGTTCTGGCAAGCTCATACGATAAATCGGTATATGGAAATGACTTCCTTGCATAGAACGAATCACTTTGTCGTTAAATGGATCCACACTTCCCGTTCCGAAAACTACTCCATTAAATCCAGCTGCATCAGCTGTACGAACAATTGTCCCTGCATTTCCAGGGTCTTGAACCGCATCAAGCAAAATATATTTGCCTGTTATTTCTTTTGGCAGCTTTTGCTCGATTATTGATAGTATACAAATAACTCCTGGTGCTGTTTCTGTTTGCGAAAGTGACCGCATAACCGAATCACTGACAAGAATTGCTTTGGTAAACAATTCTTCTTGCTCTGCTTCAGAATATTTTCTTAAATAGTTTTCAGTAATAATGATTGTTTCTATTGTAATATCATTTTTTATAGCCTCTATGAAAAGATGCTCCCCTTCAATCATGTACATAGCTGACTGTTTTCTTCCTTTTAAGGTATGCAGTTTGCGCCATTCTTTAACTTTTTGGTTACTAGTAGATATTATTTTTTCCATGTATGAGCCTCCTATCGACGATTATTATTATAACAAGGAATGATCAAGTATAAAATAAGAAAGTCGTTGCATCACACAACGACTTTCTTATTTTATAATGAAATGTAATTTAATGGATTGACTTGTGAACCATTCTCAAATACTTCAAAGTGTAAATGCACTCCAGTTGATTGACCAGTGGTTCCCATCGTTCCAATTTGTTGACCTTGTTGGACTTGTTGTCCGGGAGCAACTTGCAATCCAGCAGTCATATGCGCATATTTCGTTTTTACTTGTTTGCCATTAATTGTTCCATGATTTATAACTACATGATAACCATATGTCGCATCAAATCCAGCAGTTTCTACCGTACCGCTCTGTGCAGCAATAATCGGACCGCTGCCAGCGATGTCAGTACCATTATGCATACGGTAGCCTCCATCAACTGGATTAATACGGTAACCGTATGGCGATGAATTGTATCCAGAAGCTGGACGAATAAAGCCGGAAGAATTATTCCCCGTGATATTCACTGGTGTATTCGTAACGGATGCAACTAAGCTTTCTTCTGCACTTTCTTGTGCAAGCTTTTCAGCTTCCGCCTTCTCACGGGCAACACGTTCTGCCTCAGCTTTTTCACGAGCAATCCGTTCTTCTTCAATACGTTTTTCTTCTGCAGCAATATCAGTGCTGATTTGTTTTGTTTGCTCCGTTAATTTTGCTTTAGTAGATTCTAAACCACTTTTTTCTTGTTCAGTTAATGCAACATTTTCTAATACAAGTCCGATTTGTACATTCAATTCATCTTGTTGAGCAACTACGTTATTTTTAGAAATAATAATCTCTTGTTTTAATTGTTCTGCTGCAACTTTCTCTTCTTCTACTTGAGCTTTCGTTTCTTCGACTTCTCTTTTATCGTCTTCTTGCTGAACAACAATCTCTTTATTAGCAGTAATGAGTTTATTGACAGTACCTACCTTACCAATTAAATCAGTGAAAGATTCCGAATTCGCTACAATTGTAACAAAGTCCGTCATACTTGCTTCTGTTTGAATTACGCGAGCTTGATTATTTAATTTTTCTGTACGTTGCTCTATGATAATTCTTAATTCTTCAATACGCTCAATAAGGGCAGTAATTTTATTTTCAATTTCAGTCAATTTTTGTTCTTGCTCTTCCAACTGACTTAGTAAAAGATTTATGCTTTCTTGCAATTTTTCTACATTAGCTTGCAGTTCGTTTTTTTCATCTTCTAATTTTTTCAGAGAAGATTCTTTTTCACTGATTTTATTTTGTACATCTTCTGTTTCTTGTTCCAATTGTTGTTTCTCTCGATTCAATTCATCCAATGTATGTGCTTGAACGTTTGTCTGAGCTACAAATGGAGATAACAGCAAGATGGAAGATGCTAGTGCTAAATATTTTTTCTTCAATTATGACTCTCCTTTGTGTTTAATCACCTTACAGAGTATAACATTAAAAAAATACTAGTCTGTAATAGATTTATGACATTTTGATTGCAAACCATCCTTCACACACAAGCAAACTATATAAAGTTTTTATGTCAATATAAACTGCTTTTTTTCGTAAATGATATAATATTTCAAATAAAATTTGTTAAATGAATAATTAGTAGTCTTAAATTGAATTTGTGAATGATTATAGTTATAATGTTCAATCTTTTCAATGTAATCTTTTTGTAATATTTGTAATTCTTATAAAGTGCTATAAAATAAACGATAGCCCTCTCTTATTAAGAGAAGGCTATCTAACTAATCAATATTCAATATTATAAAGCTTGTCAAACTGTTATTACTACTACTAATTTTTAATCATTTCTCATTTAAACGATGTATTCCCTAACCACTAATACATCCTTGCAGCCCCTTAGCTACGCCAGTGTGAATAAATTTCTTCAAAAAAACAAAAATCTCGTATATCAATATTTTTCATGTACTAAATAGTATAACACACCTTTGAGCTTATTGCTAGTGGGGAATAATTATTGCAACAATTGATAAATTGCATCGGCATAAATTGCCGTAGCACGGAATAAATCATCTAGAGCGAAGAATTCATTTGCTTGGTGCATAGTATCAATGCTGTCTGGGAATAATGCTCCATAAGCTACTCCTCGCTCCAGCAGACGGCCATATGTTCCTCCGCCAATGGAACGTTCTTTTCCTTTTAGACCTGTATGTTTTTCGTATACATCTAGTAATGTTTTTACCAATGAATCATCAGCTGGAACATAATGAGGTAACTTCCCAACGTTTTTCGCTATGGTTACTCCAAACTCACTTAAGACTGCCTCTGTTTTTATTTCTAATGCTTCTGCAGTAACTCCCACTGGATAACGGAAGTTCAATGCAATTGTTCCACCGTCTTCGGGTGTAAAAGTAAAGACTCCAGCATTCATTGTTAACTCACCCATTACTTCATCTGTATAAGCCAAGCCAAGTTTTTCTGCAGTATGTTCTAAATGAATATAATCATTGATCAAGCGGAAGAAGTTTGCTGCTTCTCCTCCAAATGAATATTGGTTCAAGAATACAGCTAAATAAGTTCCAGCGTTAATTCCACCTGCTGGATTCATGCCATGTGATGCTTTACCAACTAATTGAATGCTTACTTTATTGTCTTCTACTTCAATTGTTCCAGTAACTGGATTATTTTCAACGAATTCGAAAAAGTCTTTTTCAATTTTTTCAGCTTCTTCAGATGTAAAAATAGCTGTTGCATCTTGGGGCACCATGTTTTCACGCAGGCCAGCATCAAAGCTAACTAATCGATTTTTACCACCTTCATTATTGCCACGGAATTTCACGTACAGAGATTGATTTCCTTTTTCACCGTTAATGATCGGAAAGTCAGCATCGGGTGAAAAACCAAAAGCAGGAGTTTCTTCATTCGCTAAGTAGTGATCCATACATTGCCAACCACTCTCTTCATCTGTACCGATAATCATACGAACACGTTTAGAAATGGGCAGACCTAAATCACGAATAATTTTAATAGCATAGTAAGCTGCCATTGAAGGCCCTTTATCATCACTTGATCCGCGTGCATAGATACGTTCATTTTTGATTATAGGATCAAATGGATCTGTATCCCAGCCGCTGCCTGTTGGTACAACATCTACGTGCCCAAATACACCCATTAATTCTTCGCCTTCACCATATTCAATGTGTCCAGCTAAATTACCAACGTTTTTCGTAATAAATCCATCACGTTCTCCGATTGCTAAGAAAGCTTCTAATGCTTCTTTGGGTCCTGGTCCTACTGGCATTTCTGGCGTTGCTCTCGAATCATCTCGAATACTATCTACTTTTAAAATCGTAAACAGATCATCTAATAAATCTTGCTTTCTTTTTTCTACTTCATTTTTCCAATTGATTTCCATCCTAACACGTCCTTTTCGCTACTTGGCTCCAAGAAAGGAGCATTACTCTTCTATCTTATCATTTTTTGAAATTCTATTCAGTAATGTTTCCTAATTATTTGGTAAATGCTCTTTAAGACTTTGTAATTCTTCGTCCGTTAAATAACGATATTCTCCTCTTTTTAACGAAGGGTCTAGTTTTAGAGTTCCCATAGATAATCTCTTCAGATAGTTAACTTCTTTTCCTCTAGCTTTCACCATTCTCTTTACTTGATGGAATTTTCCTTCTTGAATCGTTATCAGTACCTCAGATTGATTTTGTTCGCTATCAGTTTTTTTTATTTCTAATTGCCCTGGCAAACATTTATAGCCATCTTCTAATAGGATGCTATTCTGAAAAGCGACTCTATCGTCATCATCCATTATCCCCTCTACGCGAGCGAAATAGACTTTTTTAACTTCTTTTTTTGGTGAAAGTAGAAAGTGTGCTAATTCGCCATCGTTTGTAAGAAGCAACAAACCTTCTGTATCCTTATCTAATCTTCCTACTGGAAATAAATCTAAGTGCTGATAATCATCACTAAGTAAATCAATGACTGTTTTTTGTTTAACATCTTCTGTTGCACTCAATACACCACTTGGCTTATGCAGCATAAGATAATGGAATTTTTGATAGTGTATTTTTTCTCCATCCATGGATACCTGATCTTTGTTTACATCAATTTTCAAATCGCCTTTTGTCTGGACTTTTTCATTCACAAAGATTTTTTTTTGTTTTAAAAGGAGTCTTACTTCTTTTCTGGAACCAAAGCCAGTATGAGATAAAAACTTGTCTAATCTCATCAACTTGAGCCTCCTATGATATTTTTAATTTTTTACGCAATCCGCTTACTCGGTCGCCGAGAACCCTATCAGCAATTCTTGTTTTTAAGGCCAAGTATAAGTATACTGTTCCCCCTGCTATCGCAACAACAAAAACTAATAATAACGCTGTGAATCTACGTTCGGATGATAAAAAGATACCAGCTACACGAAGAACGATATGAGCAATTGCAATCATCCAACCAGTTATCAATGCAATTACTCCTATACTATTCAGGGTACTATTTATATCAAATCGAACCAGCTGTTGAATCTTCCATACAGATAAAATTGTTGTAACTAAAAATCCCACACTCGTTGCATATAGAGCTCCAGAAGTTTCAAATAGATAAATGAATGGATATTGTGTCGCAATCTTCACTAAAAGACCAATTCCTAAATAAATAATTGCTGAGCGATGATCACCAAAAGACTGCAGAATAGATACTGCAATTGTAAATGCACCTAAGATAATACTCATTACACTTGCAATGGCTAGTAATTTCGCACCTAATGGGTTAAAATCGGTTATTCCATAAAATAGGCTGTAAATTGGTTTTGAAACAATCATCATGCCAAACGCGGATGGAAACATGACAAAGAAAAAGAGTTCAAAAACTTGCTTAATTTGTTTTCCAAGTTGTTTAAAGTCTTGTTTAATATAATTTTCCACTAACAGTGGAATTGATGTTGCAGACATACCTACTGCTAAAGAAATAATAATCATAATTAATTTGTCGGCATTAAAACTGAAGAGACTGTACAATTCGCCTATCAGATCTTTGTCAAATTCGGTTAGGTGTAACATAATCGGTTCAAAAGTAAATTGATCAATAAATTTACCAAAAGTAATTCCCGAACCAACAATAATAAATGGAATAGATTCTGCAACTAATTTCTTTATTGCACTGGTAATGTCAATCGATACTTCAATTGTGTCATTTTTTAATGCAGAACCATATTTTCGAATATGCTTTTGATAATACCACATCAACATTAGCAAAGAAGCAAAAGCACCGACAAAAGCAGCAAAAGTAGAATGAGCAACGGCAGTAGCAATCCGTCCGTCAATTACTTGCATAACAACATAAGTAGCTAGTAACATGTAAGCTACCCGAACAACTTGCTCGACTATATTTGTAATCGCAGAAGGGATCATATTTTGATAACCTTGAAAATATCCTCTGATTAAACTCATGACTGGCACAACCAATAATGCCGGTGCCAATGAACGAATAACTAATGTTTTATCTGCAACAGAAGCTCCCGGACTGTAGTGTGCAATTACTGGGGCAAGTAAAAACATTAAAAGACTACTCGCGACCCCTGTAAATAGCATAAAAATAAGGCTTTTTTTAAAGAGTTCTTGTCCGGCTTTATATTGTTTTTTCGCATTGTATTCTGCAATTTGCTTTGACATCGCAGATGGAAAACCTGCAGTCCCAACAGATAAAAAGAATTGATAGGGTGTATAACCAATGGAGAATAAAGCATTTCCTATTTGAGAACTTGCACCCATCATTGCATTCCATGGGATTATATACAAAGCTCCCAGTAACCGGGAAAAAATACTTCCGAAAGTCATCCAAAAAGTACCTTCTACCATTTTATC
Source organism: Jeotgalibaca ciconiae (assembly GCF_003955755.1). Classification (NCBI taxonomy): domain Bacteria; kingdom Bacillati; phylum Bacillota; class Bacilli; order Lactobacillales; family Carnobacteriaceae; genus Jeotgalibaca; species Jeotgalibaca ciconiae. Next base: position 2,850,665 of record NZ_CP034465.1, read on the forward strand.
TTCAGAATCCCCAAGATTCTCCATGACACTTTCTTCTTCGGGACTATCCTCAGAAGGAACTGTGGTAATTTCCTCTAAATCTTCTATTTCAAACTTATCTTGTTTCAACTGATTTTGTTTTTCAGCTCTTTTTCTCTCAGCTCTTGTTTTATATTTCTGCATGTTTTTTACCTCGACCTATCATCTTTAATGTACATCTAAATTATTTTACCAAACTATTAAATGATTTCAATACAATGAATATTTGTGCTGCTTTTCCATTATAGCCTTCCTAAACAATTATTTCCATCTACTCAAAATGACACATAAGACATTAAAATGTTCATTATCGTTAAGGTTATGGTATAATAACAGTAGAATAACGGTCATCTATTTACCCTTCCGCCTCGTTTATCATCTTCTACCATCATACCTAGTCCTCTGTTGAACGAATATTTTTCTTTCTTGACATCTTATCGTCAACTTCAAGATCACACATGATGTTTTCTTAAAGAAAGAGGGATTAAAATGAATAACAGAGCTAAAAGAATGCGGAGAGCCTTCTTTTCTATTTTCCTGTCATTCCTTATGACGTTCCTTCTAATTGCACCAAGCGTTCATGCGGCTTCTTCTCAATTTATTATCAAAGGCAGTACTTCCGAAAAAATTGTTGCTTTAACATTTGATGATGGTTCAGATGGAACAAACTTTAATAAAATCTTAGATATTCTCACCAAGAATAATGTGAAAGCTACTTTCTTTTTAACAGGTGCAGGAGCAAATAACCATCCTCAAATAATTAAAAAAGCAGTCTCTTCCGGACATGATATTGGAAATCATTCTTTCGATCATCCGGATTTCACTACAATATCTACTTCTGAAATGACTAGCCAACTTTCCCGGACTGAGACTATCGTGAAGAATTTGACTAATAAAAGCACAAAACCATTTTTTAGAGCACCATATGGGGCAACCAATGCTTCTACACTAAGTACCGTAGGAAATGCTGGCTATACCTATACACTGCATTGGACGATTGATTCCATCGATTGGACCGGCAACAGTTCCACAGATATTACCAATCGTGTTCTCAATAATATTGTGCCTGGTTCTATTATTTTAATGCATACAGGTGCAGGTGCAAGTGGAACCCCATCAGCTTTAGAAAAAATTATTCCTTCCTTAAAGAATATGGGCTATCGTTTCGTTACAATTTCTCAATTGTTAGGTATCACTGGTAACCCAACATTACCGAACACAGGGCAAGCTACTTACACAGTACGTAGCGGCGATACACTTTATGCCATTGCCCTTCGTTTTAATTCGACTGTGCAACAATTGACTCAATTGAACAGTATCACAAATCCAAATCTGATTCGGGTCGGTCAAGTTCTAAAAGTTCCAGGTGGTTCTACTCCGACTACCCCAACTGCTCCTACAGCACCTACCACTACTTACACGGTAAAAAGCGGCGACACTCTCTATGCCATTGCCCTTCGTTATAACACTACCGTACAAAAGCTTGTTCAATTAAATAACATCGCCAATTCGAATCTCATCCGGGTTGGTCAAGTTCTCAAAATATCTAACAGTGGTGGTGGTAACTCTTCAACTCCACCTGCAACAACCACTTATACAGTAAAAAGTGGTGACACCCTATACGCCATTGCATTGCGCTACAATACCACTGTTCAACAACTCGTTTCTTGGAATAAAATCAGTAATCCAAATCTCATTCGCGTAGGACAACAATTACGAGTACGCTAAGAAAAGCGGACAAGTCCGCCTTGGCCTATGAAAAAATAGGAAATTTGACCCTGAATGAGCAGCGAAGCGCGCAATGGGGCAAATTTCCTATTTTTTCACTAGGTCAGGACTTGGGAGCTAGACATTGATGGCTGAACTTATAATCCCCTAGTCTATAAAAAAGGATGGACAATTTGTCCATCCTTTTTGCCGTCTTAATTTGCGACAATATTTACAAGTTTTCCAGGTACTGCAATTACTTTACGGATTGTTTTCCCTTCGAGCTCTTCTTTAATTTTTTCATGTTCCATTGCTACTTCTGTTAATTCTTCTTTTGTTAGAGAAGCTGCAACATTTGCTCGTGCTTTTAATTTTCCATTAATCTGGAAAATAACTTCAATTTCATCTTCTATTAGTTGGCTTTCATCATATTCTGGCCAAGAAATATAACTTAGACTTTCTTTGTTGCCAAGCTTTTCCCAGATTTCTTCAGCCAAATGAGGAGCAATAGGCGCAAGTAATTGAGTAAACCCTTCTACATATTGAATTGGCAACGCATCTACTTTATTTGCTTCATTCACAAAAATCATCATTTGCGAAATAGCTGTATTAAAATGAAGTTGCTCGTAATCTTCTGTTACTTTCTTCACAGTTTGATGATAGACCTTGTTTAGTTCTCCTGTGTTGACTTTCGTAACACGATCGCGGACTTCGCCTTCATCATCGATGAAAAGACGCCATACACGGTCTAGGAAGCGTCTGCTTGCTTCAATCCCCTTTTCACTCCAAGCGGTGCTTGCATCCAAAGGTCCCATAAACATTTCATAAAGTCGCAAAGTATCTGCACCGAATTCAGCGACAATGTCATCCGGATTCACTACATTTCCTTTTGATTTAGACATTTTTTCGTTGTTCTCACCTAGAATCATTCCTTGATTAAATAATTTTTGGAAAGGTTCTTTTGTTTTGACAATACCAATGTCATAAAGGAATTTATGCCAAAAGCGTGCATAAAGCAAATGAAGAACGGCATGCTCTGCTCCTCCGATATATAAGTCGACATTTTGCCAATAATCCATCGCTTCATCACTTGCAATAGCTTCTCTGTTCTTGGGATCCATAAATCTCAAGAAGTACCAAGAACTACCTGCCCACTGAGGCATAGTGTTTGTTTCTCGTCTTCCCTTCAGACCTGTTTCAGGATCCACAACATTTACCCATTCATCGATATTGGCAAGTGGTGATTCACCCGTACCACTCGGTTGAATTTTATCCGTTTTTGGCAGATTCAGCGGTAAGTCTTTTTCTGGAACAGTGGTAGTTGTGCCGTCTTCCCAATGAATAACTGGAATTGGTTCTCCCCAATAACGCTGACGAGAAAACAGCCAGTCACGCAAGCGATAGGAAATAACTGTCTCTCCGACTCCTTTATTCTCTAACCACTCGTTAATCGTGTTAATAGCAGTAGCTTTATCCATTCCATTTAGGAAATCTGAGTTGATATGAGCTCCATCTCCCGTATATGCTTCTTCTTCAACGTTTCCACCTTCTAAAACCGGAACGATTTCTAGTCCAAATTTAGATGCGAATTCATAATCACGTGTATCATGAGCAGGTACCGCCATAATTGAGCCGGTTCCGTAGGTTGAAAGAACATAATCCGAAATCCAAATCGGGATTTCTTTCCCATTTACAGGGTTTATGGCATAAGCACCAGTAAACACCCCTGTTTTATCTTTTGCTAGTTCTGTACGTTCTAAATCACTTTTTAGAGCAACTGAATCGATGTATGCTTCTACTTCTGCTCTTTGAGAGTCCGACATGATTTCTTGCACTAAAGGCAATTCAGGAGCCATTACTGTATAAGTTGCACCAAACAATGTATCCGGGCGCGTTGTAAATACTGTAAACTCTTTATCAGTATCCTTAATTTTAAAAGTAACGTTTGAACCTTCTGAACGACCGATCCAATTGCGTTGCATTTCTTTTATGCTATCCGGCCAATCTACTAATTCTAGATCATCCAATAGACGTTCTGCATATGCTGTAATCTTCAACATCCATTGGCGCATTGGTTTGCGATACACAGGATGTCCCCCACGTTCACTTACTCCATCTACTACTTCTTCATTAGCCAACACGGTTCCTAATGCAGGACACCAGTTAACGGAAACTTCTGCCTCATAAGCGAGACCTTTTTCATAAAGCTTTGTAAAAATCCATTGTGTCCATTTGTAATAATCAGGATCCGTTGTATTGATTTCTCTTGTCCAGTCATAACTGAAACCTAGAGATTTAATTTGGCGCTTAAAGGTTTTAATATTATGAGCGGTAAATTCTGCTGGATCATTACCAGTATCGAGTGCGTATTGTTCTGCTGGCAAACCAAATGCATCCCATCCCATGGGATGAAGGACGTTATAGCCTTGTGACCTTTTCATTCTCGCTAGAATATCAGTTGCGGTATACCCTTCAGGGTGCCCAACATGTAAGCCTTGACCCGAAGGATAGGGAAACATATCCAAAATATAATACTTTGGTTTTTCCGTGTTTTTTTCTGTTTTGAAAGTCTGGTGATGATCCCAATATTTTTGCCATTTTTTTTCAATCGTTTGATGATTGTAAGACATTTTCTTTGCTCCTTTTATAAAGATATTAAAAACGTAGAATAAGAAAAGCGGACAAGTCCGCCTTGACCTATGAAAAAATAGGAAATTTGACCCTGAATGAGCAGCGAAGCGCGCAATGGGCCAAATTTATCTTTTTTTCACTAGGTCAGGACTTGGGAGCTAGACATTGATGGCTGAACTTATAATCCCCTAGTCTATAAAAAAGCCTATAGAAATCCCTTGGGAAATCTATAGGACGATTTTATCGTGGTACCACCTATTATTTTAGAATAGCTATTCTCTTCTCATACCGCTAACGAGGTGAACCGACAATACTTACTTTATTCAGTATTGCAACTGAAAGGTGAGTTCAAGTATAGAAAACGTGCATTTCCACCAACCATGCACTCTCTAGCGAATCTTCCACTCTACTAATCCTTCTCAACGTTTTTCATTTTATTTACCGTATTCTAACAAATATATCCAATTATTTCAATAAGCTACTTTACTTTAAGCGCTTGTCCTGGATAAATTGTTGTGCTGTTAACATTATTCCATTCCATCAACTGTGTAAGACTTACCCCATTATCTTTAGCAATTGAATAAAGTGTGTCACCTTTTTGAACCTGATAAGTGTTTATTTGGACAGGCGCTTCTTTTTCTACAACAATTGCAGCTGAGCCAATTTGCAAGCTTTGTCCTACAAAAATAATATCAGAAGACAATTGGTTCCATTCCTTCATTTGGTTTACTGAAACCCCTGCTTTTGTTGCTATTTGGTATAAGGTATCTCCTTTTTGAACAGTGTACTGTTTACCATTTATAACGTTTGTTTCTTCCACGGGTTTTTCCTGTACAGGAGTCGTTTTCTTCGTATTGAGAACTTGTCCTGGGAAAATAATATCGGAAGACAGTCCGTTGATTGCTTTCAGTTCCGATATAGCTAGGCCAGTTTTCGTAGCCAGCTTATACAAAGTATCACCTGACGCTACTGTAATTGTAGTAGCAGTTGTCGTACTTGCCTGGGTGTTTGTATTTGTTTCTGTTACGGGTTTTTCCTGTACGGAAGTTGTTTTTTTCGTATTGAGAACTTGCCCTGGGAAAATATTATCAGAAGTCAAACCATTGATTGCTTTCAGTTCGGATACTGAAATACCTATTTTTGTCGCAAGCTTATACAAAGTATCGCCAGTTGCTACTGTAATAGTAGTAGCAGTTGCCGTGCTTGTTTGATTATTTGTATTTGCCAATGGCTTTTCAACCTGCACATTGGTAGATAACTTTAAAATTTGTCCAATAAAAATATTATCGGAAGATAATTTATTCCACTCTTTAACTTGATTAACCGAAACTCCAGCGTTCAGCGCGATACGATACAAGGTATCTCCTTTTTGAACGGTGTAATCTTTTCCCGTTGTAACAGGAGTTTCTGTTGCTGGTTCTTCCTCTACAGAACTTGTCTTTTTCGTATTGAGAACTTGCCCCGGGAAAATATTATCAGAAGTCAAACCGTTGATTGCTTTTAGTTCGGATACTGAGATACCTACTTTTGTGGCGATTCGATATAAGGTGTCCCCGTTGACAACTTTCACTGATTGAACAGATAAGTTATTATTGGTTTGATTCCCTGTATTTGTTTCCGGTGCTGGTTTTTCAGTTTGAGCACTTGCAGAAACCTTGATTGTTTGTCCCAGTTGAACCATATCATTTGATAAATTATTCCAGCTCTTTATTTGAGCAACTGTCACATTGTATTTCTGGCTGATAGACCACAGTGTATCGCCCGATTTTACTTGATATGTTTGATTCGCTGTTCCTGATTGGTTTGGTGTAGTGTTACCCGCTCCAGGCACTGTTTCTTGTGGAGTTGAAGTAGTACCGACAACTAATTTCATTCCAGGATAAATATTTGAGCTATTTAATTTATTCCATGTCATCAAGTCAACAACGCTTGTATCATGATTTGCTGCAATTCGATATAAAGTATCACCTGATTTAACAGTGTAGGTTTGTCCACTTGTATTGTTTGATTCTGTATTCTTATCATCCGTTTGAGCAGGCGGTGTAGACGATCCAGGTGTATCATAAGCCGTCAAGCCATGCTCTTCGATAATACGATTTAATTTAGTATTATAAGCAGTATCTGTCGCATACTTACCAGTTAGATAGGATGTCGCATCCTTATAAGTTTTCGCATTGCTTTTCCAAGCTCCGCTATAGAAGTTTGAATCCCAACTTGTTCCATTTTTCAATAATTGTGCATAATCTTCCAATGATTCTGTATAAGAAGGATATTTACGGAATTCTGCTTTTATATTGTAATATTCTTGATTTCCATTATCCTCCAAGGTGTCTTTTACCACCGATTCTCCTTCATAATTTCCTTTGATGCCAAACAAATTATAATTGGGTGCAGCAGCTAATCCACTTTGTCCCCAACCACTTTCAAGCACAGCCTGTGCCAACATTACCGATGCATATAAGTCATTTTTTGCTGCAATGCTTGATGCAGGAGCAATAATGGAATTGAGAAATGGATTATCAGAGTATTTTTTAGTTTCAGGTTGATTAGCAGAATCTTTGTCTTTTGCCATCACTTGTTGAATAGGCATAGCAATTGTTGAAACAAGGACAGAAGCACCCATTAAAGCAAACCCTTTTTTAATCTTACGGGTTGAATTCAGTATTTTCTTTTGTACATCTTTTGTTCTTTTTATGGAATGCAGCTGCTTTCTAGAGATATCCAAATATACCACTCCTATCAAAAATTAGAAAATTATCATATTAATTCCATTATAGATTGTTTTGTCAATTCGTTTACGGTTTTCTATGAATTGTTATAAAAGTAATCAAATTGTAACAAATGTATTTTCAGTTATCCACTTGCCTCCTGTATGTTATGATAATAAAAAAAATCGAGGTGTTTCTTTATGCTTAAAAATGCAGTTAGTTTTAGTCATGATTTATTAAAACAAACCATTGTACCAGGAGATTTGGTAATAGATGCTACAGTTGGTAATGGAAATGATACCATTTTGCTAGCTCAATTAACGGGCTCCAGAGGTACTGTTATCGGTTTTGATATCCAAGCATCTGCCATAGAAAAAACGAGGCAGAAATTACTGCTGACCGGTTTAGGCGAACGAGTCACTCTTCATCAAGTCGGTCATGAAAATGCAGAAAGTTATCTCCCAAAAAATAAAGAAATCGGTGCTATTATTTATAATCTGGGATATCTTCCAGGTGGAGATAAAAGTATTACAACTTTGAAAGATTCCACTATTAAAAGTATAGTAAGTCTGCTTCCACATTTGAGGATTGGAAGTCTTTTAATCATTGTAATCTATAGTGGCCATCCAGCAGGTACCGAAGAGAAAGATGCTCTTCTGCAATTTTCAGAACAATTGGATCAAAAAGAATTCTCTGTTCTTCGTTATCAATTTATCAATCAAAAAAATGAACCTCCCTTTATCATTGCAATCGAAAGAAGGAAGTGATCATTCCTCTACCCATACTAAAAAATAGAGCGGCAAAAATAAATGAAGTAGGAGATAGTCGGATGAGCCGCCTATCCCCTACTTCATTTTAGAATAATTCTGTATAACCTAATTCAACTAAATGTTCATAGGAAATTTTTAGACTTTCAAATGGATCAACTCCGTAAGTATCATCTTGCTCTACTAATAAATAGCGTACTCCAGACGAAAGGGACTCTTCAATTATTTCTTTCAACGGAAGCGTTCCTGATCCAAGTTCGGCAAATTCGATTAGATTATTAAATTTGTCCATAAATTTGCTAGCATCACCTTGGAACAATGCATCCACTGATTCTTGTGGCAATTCGCCGACACGGTAATCTTTCAAATGAATCAATTCTACTTTCCCTTTATAGTCACGAATTACTTCTAACGGATTAGCTCCACCACGTTGAATCCAATGCACATCCAGTTCAAATCCAAGTAATGGTGCTTTTTCGCGAATAATGTCTAATAAGAATTTACCATCGTATTTACGAAATTCCACATGGTGGTTATGATAATACAGTGTGATACCATCTTCTTTTAATTTTTTTGTAACGTCATTTACTTTTTCGCAAAATTCTAAAACCTTATCAAGGCTCGCCATTGCAGGGATAGGCAACATTCCAATACGTAAAAGGTCTGCATCCACTGCTTTACAGTCTGCGACGATTTTGTCGTAATGAGTTGTTAATGATTCTCCATCCTTTGTCTGTGGTTCTAAAGAAGCACTCATTGCAGCGATTTCCATATCGAAATCCTTGCATGCTTTTTGAATTGCTTCAATATTTTCCGGGCTTGTTTCTACTTGTGAAATCTCAACTGATTTATAACCAATCTCAGACAATTTTTTCATTGTCTCATAGACACCTAGCTCTTGAAATTGCTGTTTTACTGTTGAACCTTGTACACCTATTTTTGCCATCTTTCTGTTTCCTCCTTTATGCTTTTGTTTCAAATTTTCCTTCTTCAACGATACGCTTGTTTAGCTCGTCTAAATAAAGATCTTTGTCATGGTTGTAATCCACTTCTTTGTCTAACCATGAGGACAAATGTATCGAATTTGCCAATCGAACGCCATTAATTCCATCTTCTCCTGGCGCCAATAGTTCTTCACCATTTACAATGTGATTTGCGAAGTTATTTAAGACATCAATATGTTGTTGCCCCATAACCGTTTCAAATTCTTCAACTGTCTCTTCAACATAATCAGACATATTCATTTGTCCCATGAATAGTTTTACGACGTCCTCCATGGACATTGTTTCTGACAGCTCTTCTTCAGCTTTAACTAATTTTTTAACGGTTAGTCGTTTGGAATCTTCTACAACGATTTTTCCTTTTGAACCAAAAATTTCAAAACGATCTGTTCCAATCATATCGTGGGTACATGTGATGAAGGATCCCGTTACACCATTCCCAAAATCTAGTAGTGCATTCACTTCATTCTCTACGGCAATATCTCTTCCTGCACCGTATTGTAATTTTGCAGTTACTTTTTCTGGTTTTCCACAAATCCATTGTAGCAAATCAAGTTGGTGAGGAGCTTGATTGACAAGAACGCCTCCACCTTCTCCTCCCCATGTCGCACGCCAATTACTCTGATTGTAATATCCTTGAGGTCTCCACCAAGTAGTTATGATCCAGGTTGCACGTTGTAAATCACCAATTTCTTTATTGTCCATTAGTTCTTTAACGCGACGGTATAACGGATTTGTACGTTGGTTAAAGAAAATAGCAAAAGTTGTGTCAGAGTATTCTTTGGATGCTGCGATCAAGCGCTCTACTTCTTTTGTATAAACGCCTACTGGCTTTTCACCTAATAAATGGATACCGTATTTTAATGCATCCATCCCCATTTTTACATGCTCATAGTGAGGAACTGTTGTAACGATTGCATTTACGACACCCGACTCAAGCATATCTAAATAATTATCAAAGAAAGGTAATTCTGGAAAGTCCTGGGCTACTTTTTCTTTTTTTGCAGGATCGTTATCACAAATTGCAGCTAACTCAATGACGTTTTGATCCAATCTCTCATCATTTTTTGCAAAAAAGCCAGCATACATTCCGCCTTCTGCACCATATCCAATAATCCCTAATTTAACTTTTTCTGTCATTACAATTCTCCTTCGTTAATAATATTATATTGTTGTTTTCGATATTCACTTGGCGAGACACCCATATTACGTTTGAAAAAACGGCTAAAATGAGCTTCGCTTTCGAATCCATTTTCCTGTGAAATAATCTTTATTCGTTCATCTGGTTCTTGAATTAACTGGTTACGAGCTTTTGATAAACGATATTGCATCAAGTAAGTCATAATGGTATGTCCCGTTACCTCTTTAAAAACATGAGACATATACGATTTACTTAAATTTACTGCAGAAGAAACATCATCAATACTAATCGGTCGGCTATAGTTTTTGAATAAAAAATTTGATATTTTCTCTGCAATTTCTGTTTTCTCATCTCGAAATGTTTGGTCTTTTCGAATAATATAATCGGTGGATATCGAAATTTGAATTAGTAGTTGGACAACAGCTAATCTCTTTTGTACATCATTTAAATGATTATCCCCTAATACAATTAAAGTACAAATTTCCTTCATCATATTCTCAATAATCGCTTCATCGCGCTTTTTAAAAATTCGAATAAGGCCATTGCGATTTTCAGTAAACAACTCTAATAAATGTTCCACCTTCAAATCTTGCAATAAAGGTTGTATCCATTCCGCATCAAATCTCAAGACACTTCTTTCATATTCCTGGGGGTCTCCCGATACATATGCTTTGTGGATAATCGTCCCGTCCAGCATTAATAAATTACCAGGTTGAAGATAGAAAAATTGATTTCCTACTAAAAATCGGCAATTCCCTCCGTGAAGTAATACCAGTTCATATTCTTTGTGTGTATGGAAATCTAACGAATAAGTAACTCCTCTTTCTCGGATTGTTGCGACAACAACCTCCTCTTGTTCTTCAAACACTACAATCCCCCTTCTCTACTATTTATTCCATTATAGATAATAACCGCTTTCATAGCCATGACCCTTTGTGTTTTATTTTTCTTTTCATTGACTAGAAAGGCTGAAGCAGTTAATAGATGATGTTTTTATTATTTTTTGACATTCATTCAATAGCTTCATTAGATAATTATTTACTGACAAAAAAGAAGAAACTCTGCTTATTTTGATAGCAAAATTTCTTCTTTTTTAACTGATTCTTTTTTTAGAATTCACTGATAGCAAGTTTTTCTTTTAACAACTCAACTTTATCCGTTTGCTCCCATGTAAATGTACTTTCTTCACGTCCAAAGTGACCATAACTAGCTGTCTTTCTAAAGATTGGGCGTTTTAAGTCCAGCATTTCAATGATACCAGAAGGTGTTAATGAAAATAGTTCTCTGATCACTTCTATTAATCGCTCTTCTGAAACGGTACTTGTTCCAAAGGTGTCGATTGCTATGGAGACAGGTTCAGCAACTCCAATTGCATAAGCAAGTTGAATTTCACATTTTTCAGCAATTTTTGCTGCCACAATATTTTTTGCAATGTAGCGAGCAGCATAACTGGCAGAACGGTCTACTTTTGTAGCATCTTTACCAGAAAAAGCCCCTCCACCATGACGGGCATAACCACCATATGTATCAACGATTATCTTACGTCCAGTCAAGCCTGAATCTCCCTTTGGTCCGCCAGTAACAAAACGTCCAGTTGGATTAATATAATATTTTGTATATTCATCTAGTAGCTCACCGCTTACCACTTTTTGAATAACATTTTTCATTATGTCATCTTTCAGTGTGTCATAGGTCACGAATTCATCATGTTGTGTACTCAACACAATTGTATCTACACGAAGAGGGTTCCCATTCTCATCATATTCTACTGTAACTTGTGCTTTTCCATCTGGACGAAGATAGTCCATTGTCCCATCTTTACGTACCTTAGATAACTGTCGAGTTAATCGATGACTCAAACTAATAGGAAGAGGCATCAGTTCTTCTGTTTCATTAATAGCAAAGCCAAACATTAACCCTTGATCTCCCGCACCGATTAAGCTCGTCTCCTTATCAGAATGTTCTTCTCTTACCTCTAAGGAACGATCGACACCAACCGCAATATCGGATGATTGTTCATCTAGAGACACCATGACAGCTAAATTTTCAGCATCAAAGCCAAATTTCCCACGAGTATATCCAATTTCGGTAACTGTGTCGCGCACAACTTGTTGAATATTAACATATGCAGAAGTTGTAACTTCTCCAAAAACCATTACTAATCCGGTTGTCACAACTGTTTCACAAGCAACACGGGCATCTGGGTCTTGTCTTAATAATTCATCTAAAATTGCATCACTAATTTGATCAGCAATTTTATCTGGATGACCCTCCGTAACAGATTCTGATGTAAATAATTTTTTTTCTACCATTTCTTATTTCCCCCATATCTTTTGGTTACAAGGCATATCCACATGGTGGATCCTATCGGGATATTGCTTTCAGCCTTAAAAGAGCAACAGCTATACTATACGATTTTCTCATCAAAAAATCAACCACATCTTATTAAGAAAGGAAACTCTTGCTTGACAGAAAGTTTTCCTTTTTCTATGATGAAAGGGTATGTATTTGACTCACTACCACAAAAGAGGAGGAAAAATGTGGAATCTTTCGTCACAAAAATAACAAACAGATTAAATAACTCATTTCTTAGCTGGCTGCTACTTCCCTTTTCAATGATTATTGTAGGAACCGTTCTTGGCTCAAAAACCGATGCCTTTCATTTTTATCCTTTCTTTTTATTATATCTTTTCCTTTTAACAATGGGTCTCTTAGAAAGATATCTAATGAAAAAGCAACAGGGTACGATACAATCTTCTCTCTTTTTTCGACGTGTCTTCCTAGTAGTACTGGCTTTTCTTCTTATTCTCTTATTTGTAGCTATAAATTGGTTGGCTGTATTCTTACTTTTACTATATGGTTTGTTTATTTTTATAGCATATCATCCGCAAATAAGTTTAGAACAAACAGAGTTCTTCTATATTTTACAATTATTTTTTAAAGCTATCATTTTAAATCTAGTGGCCTATTACTTTCAAACAAACTTCATTTCTATCACGCTTCTATCATATTTATTACCAAACCTTTTTTTGATTAGCACGGTGATTTTTTTACAACAAAAGAAATTATTTACTAGCGTGTCATTAAGCGATCTTTATCCAAAAACAATTTACACAAAATTTAAACCCCTTATTTTTATTTTCTTCTTTATCAGTATTGTTATAGTTTTTATAATTTTCCATATTAATAATACTCCGATTATAAAACAAATTTTATTCTCTATTCTTTTATTGATTTTCATCCTGCCTGTAACAATTAAGTCTTTCCGTAGTAAGATAAAACAAGATAATTATTTATCATTAATCGTATTTGTTTCTTTAACAGCCTATGCTCTCATGCTTCAACATCCAATGAATTAGAAAAAAAGGCAGTCTGCTTTCTTAAAAGAAAGTAGACTGCCTTTTTTTATGACCCGTACGGGATTCGAACCCGTGTTACCGCCGTGAAAGGGCGGTGTCTTAACCGCTTGACCAACGGGCCTCATCATTAAACTTATAAGCGGGTGAGGAGAATCGAACTCCCGACAACAGCTTGGAAGGCTGTAGTTTTACCACTAAACTACACCCGCATAACTACAAAATAAAAATAAATGGCTTGGGACGGAATCGAACCGCCGACACCTTGAGCTTCAATCAAGTGCTCTACCAACTGAGCTACCAAGCCTCTTCAAACATACAATTGCGGGGGCAGGACTTGAACCTGCGACCTCCGGGTTATGAGCCCGACGAGCTGCCAACTGCTCTACCCCGCGATAATAAAAATGATAAGCCGATTAAGGCAAAGGAGGATAAGGGATTCGAACCCTTGCACGCTTTTACACGCCTGACGGTTTTCAAGACCGTTCCCTTAAGCCGGACTTGGGTAATCCTCCGAAGTAAATAATTAAAATAGCATACTTTATCATAGTTATAAACAATCATGATAATGACCCGTACGGGATTCGAACCCGTGTTACCGCCGTGAAAGGGCGGTGTCTTAACCGCTTGACCAACGGGCCAATTTAGGTTAGGTGTTTCGCTTGCTTCACATTACGGAGAAGGAGGGATTCGAACCCTCGCGCCGCTATGAAACGACCTACACCCTTAGCAGGGGCGCCTCTTCAGCCTCTTGAGTACTTCCCCATTATCTAACACTTATATGGGCCTAAATGGACTCGAACCATCGACCTCACGCTTATCAGGCGTGCGCTCTAACCAGCTGAGCTATAGGCCCTTACTATTTAAAAGCGGGTGAGGAGAATCGAACTCCCGACAACAGCTTGGAAGGCTGTAGTTTTACCACTAAACTACACCCGCGTGGCGGTTCCGACGGGATTTGAACCCGCGATCTCCTGCGTGACAGGCAGGCATGTTAACCCCTACACCACGGAACCACTTTGCGTAAAAATATTTATTAAGAATATTCCTTGGACTAACATCCAAGTATGCCATGATTGTAAGTTATCAAACTAACAATCATGCTAATTGCGGGGGCAGGACTTGAACCTGCGACCTCCGGGTTATGAGCCCGACGAGCTGCCAACTGCTCTACCCCGCGATAATAATATATTCTATATTATTGCATAAAAGTTATGCAATAGCGGCGGAGGGGATTGAACCCACGACCTCCCGGGTATGAACCGGACGCTCTAGCCAGCTGAGCTACACCGCTGAAAATCTAACATTCTACTATAAAAAATGGAGACTAGCGGGATCGAACCGCTGACCTCCTGCGTGCAAGGCAGGCGCTCTCCCAGCTGAGCTAAGCCCCCAAAGAGGTAATAAAATCCTTTTAATCGGGAAGACAGGATTCGAACCTGCGACCCCTTGGTCCCAAACCAAGTGCTCTACCAAGCTGAGCTACTTCCCGTACTAATAAAAATGCACCCAGCAGGAGTCGAACCTGCAACCGCCTGATTCGTAGTCAGGTACTCTATCCAATTGAGCTATGGGTGCTTCAAAACAAAATAAAAGAGCGGAAGACGGGGTTCGAACCCGCGACCCCCACCTTGGCAAGGTGATGTTCTACCACTGAACTACTTCCGCAGTTAGATAGATGCCGGCTAAAGGACTTGAACCCTCGACCCTCTGATTACAAATCAGATGCTCTACCAACTGAGCTAAGCCGGCTAAATGATTGGATGCGGGTGAAGGGACTTGAACCCCCACGCCTCGCGGCGCTAGATCCTAAATCTAGTGCGTCTGCCAATTCCGCCACACCCGCATGTTTTGTTTTTTTATTTGTAAAAGTAAATGAGTCATGCAGGGCTCGAACCTGCGACCCTCTGATTAAAAGTCAGATGCTCTACCAACTGAGCTAATGACTCATTATATGAAGTTTACCGCGAGCACTTGCTCACGTCCATCATGTCCGTAAGCTGCTAATGCAACAATAGGCATGATAATGGAGGTTAACGGGATCGAACCGCTGACATCCTGCTTGTAAGGCAGACGCTCTCCCAGCTGAGCTAAACCTCCAATATTTAAAAAATAAAAAAATGCGCGGCAGCGTCCTACTCTCACAAAGGGAAACCCTTCACTACAATCGGCGCTAAGAAGCTTAACTTCTGTGTTCGGGATGGGAACAGGTGTGACCTTCTTGCCATCGCCACCGCACATTGTCATGGCTGTTGCTGCTTCAGCTGCTTACAGACATGATACACTTGGGCTTCGCCCACAGTGATCCCTCTTTATTTCAGGAACTTCGTTCCCTCAAAACTGAATAGCCAACATGATCTACCGGAAAGAAACCATTCTTCCGCCTTACCGTCTGTTTCTTGGTTAAGTCCTCGACCGATTAGTACTGGTCCGCTCCACACATCGCTGCGCGTCCACTTCCAGCCTATCTACCTGATCGTCTCTCAGGGGTCTTACTCATTTAAAATGATGGGAAATCTCATCTTGAGGGGGGCTTCACGCTTAGATGCTTTCAGCGTTTATCCCTTCCACACATAGCTACCCAGCGATGCTCTTGGCAGAACAACTGGTACACCAGCGGTGTGTCCATCCCGGTCCTCTCGTACTAAGGACAGCTCCTCTCAAATTTCCAACGCCCGCGACGGATAGGGACCGAACTGTCTCACGACGTTCTGAACCCAGCTCGCGTGCCGCTTTAATGGGCGAACAGCCCAACCCTTGGGACCGACTACAGCCCCAGGATGCGACGAGCCGACATCGAGGTGCCAAACCTCCCCGTCGATGTGAACTCTTGGGGGAGATAAGCCTGTTATCCCCAGGGTAGCTTTTATCCGTTGAGCGATGGCCCTTCCATGCGGTACCACCGGATCACTAAGCCCGACTTTCGTCCCTGCTCGACTTGTCTGTCTCGCAGTCAAGCTCCCTTCTGCCTTTGCACTCTGCGAATGATTTCCAACCATTCTGAGGGAACCTTTGGGCGCCTCCGTTACATTTTAGGAGGCGACCGCCCCAGTCAAACTGCCCGACTGACACTGTCTCCCTGCCCGATAAGGGCAGCGGGTTAGAGTGTTCCTGCCACAAGGGTAGTATCCCAATGGCGCCTCCATCGAGACTAGCGTCCCGACTTCTACGGCTCCTACCTATCCTGTACATGTGGCAGAAACAATCAATATCAACCTGCAGTAAAGCTCCATGGGGTCTTTCCGTCCTGTCGCGGGTAACCAGCATCTTCACTGGTACTATAATTTCACCGAGTCTCTCGTTGAGACAGTGCCCAAATCGTTACGCCTTTCGTGCGGGTCGGAACTTACCCGACAAGGAATTTCGCTACCTTAGGACCGTTATAGTTACGGCCGCCGTTTACTGGGGCTTCAATTCGAAGCTTCGCCTTGCGGCTAACCTCTCCTCTTAACCTTCCAGCACCGGGCAGGCGTCAGCCCCTATACGTCATCTTTCGATTTTGCAGAGACCTGTGTTTTTGATAAACAGTCGCTTGGGCCTATTCACTGCGGCTGACCTTGCGGTCAGCACCCCTTCTCCCGAAGTTACGGGGTCATTTTGCCGAGTTCCTTAACGAGAGTTCGCTCGCTCACCTTAGGATACTCTCCTCGACTACCTGTGTCGGTTTGCGGTACGGGCAGTTGGTTTCTTACTAGAAGCTTTTCTTGGCAGTGTGGCATCGGGAACTTCGGTACTCAATTTCCCTCCCCGTCACAGCTCATCCGTGCGGGGGAAAGCATTTGACTCTCCCCCGGACTCACTGCTTGGGCGTGCTCTTCCAATCGCACGCTTTCCTTAGCCTCCTGCGTCCCTCCATCGTTCAAACAAAAACAACTGGTACAGGAATATCAACCTGTTGTCCATCGCCTACGCCTGTCGGCCTCGGCTTAGGTCCCGACTAACCCTGGGAGGACGAGCCTTCCCCAGGAAACCTTAGTCATTCGGTGGACGGGATTCTCACCCGTCTTTCGCTACTCATACCGGCATTCTCACTTCTAAGCGCTCCACCGGTCCTCACGGTCCGGCTTCTCTGCCCTTAGAACGCTCTCCTACCACGGAACCCCAATGGGTTCCATCCACAGCTTCGGTGATCTGTTTAGCCCCGGTAAATTTTCGGCGCAGGGTCACTCGACTAGTGAGCTATTACGCACTCTTTAAATGATGGCTGCTTCTGAGCCAACATCCTAGTTGTCTGTGCAACCCCACATCCTTTTCCACTTAACAGATACTTGGGGACCTTAGCTGGTGGGCTGGGTTGTTTCCCTTTCGACTACGGATCTTATCACTCGCAGTCTGACTCCCGGACTTGAATCCATGGCATTCGGAGTTTATCTGAATTCGGTAACCCGAGAAGGGCCCCTAGTCCAAACAGTGCTCTACCTCCACGATTCGTTGATCCGAGGCTAGCCCTAAAGCTATTTCGGAGAGAACCAGCTATCTCCAGGTTCGATTGGAATTTCTCCGCTACCCACACCTCATCCCCGCACTTTTCAACGTACGTGGGTTCGGTCCTCCAGTGCGTATTACCGCACCTTCAACCTGGACATGGGTAGGTCACCTGGTTTCGGGTCTACGACCACATACTCATTCGCCCTGTTCAGACTCGCTTTCGCTGCGGCTCCGCCTTTTCGGCTTAACCTCGCATGGGATCGTAACTCGCCGGTCCATTCTACAAAAGGTACGCCATCACCCCTTAACGGGCTCTGACTACTTGTAAGCACACGGTTTCAGGTACTATTTCACTCCCCTTCCGGGGTGCTTTTCACCTTTCCCTCACGGTACTGGTTCACTATCGGTCACTAGGGAGTATTTAGCCTTGGGAGATGGTCCTCCCGGATTCCGACGGAATTTCTCGTGTTCCGCCGTACTCAGGATCCTGGTAGAGCTGCGTTGGATTTCGCATACGGGGCTGTTACCCTGTCTTGCGCGGCTTTCCAGCCGGCTTCTGCTATCCATTGCAGTCTCACGTCCCAGTCCTACAACCCCAGAGAGCAAGCTCTCTGGTTTGGGCTTTTCCCGTTTCGCTCGCCGCTACTCAGGGAATCGATTTTTCTTTCTCTTCCTGCAGGTAATGAGATGTTTCAGTTCCCTGCGTCTACCTCAAACACGCTATGTATTCACGTGTTTGTAATATCCTATCAAAGATATTGGGTTGCCCCATTCGGAAATCTCCGGATCAATGCTTACTTACAGCTCCCCGGAGCATATCGGCGTTCGTCCCGTCCTTCATCGGCTCCTAGTGCCAAGGCATCCACCGTGCGCCCTTATTCACTTAACCTGTGGTCAAGCTTCGGCCATTGCTGGCCTTTACTATCGAACGTTTTCGTTAAAAAATCGTCCAACGTGTAACGCGGTAAAATGTTTTGGTTTCTTACTTTGTATTTCATGTTATGCTATTCAGTTTTCAAGGAACAAAGATTCATTGAGAGTTGACCTCTCAAAACTGAACAAGAATGATGAACTTCGGCAGGTTCCGTTAAATTCCTTAGAAAGGAGGTGATCCAGCCGCACCTTCCGATACGGCTACCTTGTTACGACTTCACCCCAATCATCTATCCCACCTTAGGCGGCTGGCTCCCGTAAGGGTTACCCCACCGACTTCGGGTGTTACAAACTCTCGTGGTGTGACGGGCGGTGTGTACAAGACCCGGGAACGTATTCACCGCGGCGTGCTGATCCGCGATTACTAGCGATTCCGGCTTCATGCAGGCGAGTTGCAGCCTGCAATCCGAACTGAGAATGGCTTTCAGAGATTCGCTTGCCCTCGCGGGTTCGCTGCTCGTTGTACCATCCATTGTAGCACGTGTGTAGCCCAGGTCATAAGGGGCATGATGATTTGACGTCATCCCCACCTTCCTCCGGTTTGTCACCGGCAGTCTCACTAGAGTGCCCAACTGAATGCTGGCAACTAGCAATAAGGGTTGCGCTCGTTGCGGGACTTAACCCAACATCTCACGACACGAGCTGACGACAACCATGCACCACCTGTCACCTTGTCCCCGAAGGGAACCTCCCATCTCTGGGAATGGCAAGGGATGTCAAGACCTGGTAAGGTTCTTCGCGTTGCTTCGAATTAAACCACATGCTCCACCGCTTGTGCGGGTCCCCGTCAATTCCTTTGAGTTTCAGCCTTGCGGCCGTACTCCCCAGGCGGAGTGCTTAATGCGTTAACTGCAGCACTGAAGGGTGGAAACCCTCCAACACTTAGCACTCATCGTTTACGGCGTGGACTACCAGGGTATCTAATCCTGTTTGCTCCCCACGCTTTCGAGCCTCAGCGTCAATTACAGACCAGAGAGTCGCCTTCGCCACTGGTGTTCCTCCATATATCTACGCATTTCACCGCTACACATGGAATTCCACTCTCCTCTTCTGCATTCAAGTTCCCCAGTTTCCAATGACCTTCCACGGTTGAGCCGTGGGCTTTCACATCAGACTTAAGGAACCGCCTGCGCTCGCTTTACGCCCAATAAATCCGGACAACGCTTGCCACCTACGTATTACCGCGGCTGCTGGCACGTAGTTAGCCGTGGCTTTCTGGTCGGGTACCGTCAAGGCAGGAACAGTTCCTTTCCTGCTTGTTCTTCTCCGACAACAGAGTTTTACGATCCGAAAACCTTCTTCACTCACGCGGCGTTGCTCCGTCAGACTTTCGTCCATTGCGGAAGATTCCCTACTGCTGCCTCCCGTAGGAGTTTGGGCCGTGTCTCAGTCCCAATGTGGCCGATCACCCTCTCAGGTCGGCTACGTATCATCGCCTTGGTAGGCCGTTACCCTACCAACTAACTAATACGCCGCGGGTCCATCCCTAAGCGACAGCACAAAGGCCGTCTTTCCTTCCCCCTCCATGTGGAGAGGGAAACTATGCGGTATTAGCACCCGTTTCCGGATGTTATCCCCCGCTTAAGGGCAGGTTACCCACGTGTTACTCACCCGTTCGCCACTAACGTCATAAGGAGCAAGCTCCTTAATCGGTTCGTACGACTTGCATGTATTAGGCACGCCGCCAGCGTTCGTCCTGAGCCAGGATCAAACTCTCATGTTAAATGTGGACTCTTGTACAGAAATCCGACATGATAAGCTGAATAGCTCTTTTTTTTGCTGACTTAATGTTTGCGGTACAAAGTACCGGCTTTATTGTGTGCATCTTCGAAAAGATGCCCTGCACGTTTGGTTCGTTCATTCTTTGTTCAGTTTTCAAAGGTCAAATCCGCTATCACGTATTAGGTGTAACTCTCTTCGTGACAACTTCTAAATATTAACACGACTAGATATAGATGTCAACAACTTTTTTAAAAAGTTTTTTTGTCTATCTCTCGAAGCGACTCAAACATAATAACATGCATCAGAATCTTTTGTCAACAATAAAGAAATAAAAAACTCATATCTGCAAGAATAAGTATAGCATACCTTTGAAAGCCCTGTCAATTTAAACAAAAAAACAAACACACCTTCCGTTACAGAAGGTGTGCTGCAGTATCCGCCAAATTATAAGCGTTCGTTTAACTCTTCAGCTAATTCTTCAAATCCTGGTTTCCCTAATAACGCAAACATATTTTTCTTATACGCTTCTACTCCTGGTTGGTCAAACGGGTTAACGCCATTCAAATAACCGGAGATGCCAACCGCAATCTCAAAGAAATAAATCATGTATCCTAAAGTATATTCATCCATTTTAGGGATAGTAAGTAATAGATTCGGAACATCCCCATCAGTATGAGCAAGGAGCGTACCTTGGAAAGCTTTCGTATTTACGAAATCTATTTCTTTGTCTTCAAGATACTTTAATCCATCTAAATCTTCTTCTAATGTAGGTATAGTAATATTTTTACGAGCGTTGTCTACTTTGATAACTGTCTCGAAGATATTGCGACGTCCATCTTGAATATATTGTCCCAGCGAATGAAGATCAGTTGAGAAGTTCGCACTAGAAGGATAGATTCCTTTTTGGTCTTTCCCTTCTGACTCACCAAATAACTGTTTCCACCATTCAGAAAAATATTGCATACCTGGTTCATAATTAATTAATAATTCTGTTACTTTACCTTTACGGTATAATAAATTTCGAATGGCAGCATATTGATATGCACCATTTTTATTTAAATCAGGATTTGAATATTCTTTTTGAGCATCTTTTGCTCCTTGCATAATTGTATCGACATCTGCTCCACTTACTGCAATTGGCAATAAACCAACAGCTGTTAAAACAGTAAAACGTCCACCAATATCATCTGGAATAACAAATGTTTCGTATCCCTCTACATCTGCTTCATTTTTAGCAGCACCTTTTTCTTTATCCGTAGTAGAATAAATACGCTTCACAGCTTCTTCTTTTCCATATTTTTTAATTAATAGTTCTTTAAATACACGGAAAGCGATAGCAGGCTCAGTTGTTGTTCCTGATTTAGAAATCATATTGATTGAAAAATCACGGTCTCCAATTACTTCGATCAAATCAGCAAGGTACGTTGAACTGATGCTATTACCAGCAAAAAATATTTGCGGTGTCTTCCGGTCTTCATTAGTCTGTACGTTATAGAATGTATGATTTAAAAAATCAATTGCAGCTCTCGCGCCTAAGTATGATCCACCAATACCAATAACCACTAATACTTCAGAATCATTTTGGATTTTTTTCGCTGCAGCTTTAATCCGATCAAATTCTTCTTTATCATATTTCTCTGGCCACTCAATCCATCCAGTAAAATCGTTACCAGGACCGGTTCCCTCGCGTAAAGCCTTATCTGCTATTGTAACTTGGTCTTGTAAATAGTCTACCTCATACTGGCCAAAAAACTTTGTTGCTTTTGAGTAATCAAATTGAATATGTGTCATTATTTAATTTCCTCCATTTGCCTTTATATTTATAAAATAATAAATTAACTTCTATAAATTGGAACAACATTTGAATCACATTCATTTAGAAGGTCCGCCATATCTTTTGCTCGTCGCCAAATGATACTTTCGCTTCCATTTAATAAAAGTATTTCATTATCTGGACGTTCAACTAAATCAAATACAAATAATGGGATAGTACGTTCTTCTCCTTTTATATTCGTTAAATCCATCAAACGCAGAGATTCTGAATCAACCGTCACATGGCTAAGTAACGAATCCATTATAATACCCATCGGAAATTTTGTTCCTTCTTCGATTTTCTCAAAAAGAAAAGATAGATCATCTTCTGTTTTTCGAACGAGAAAGAAGGTTTCTCCTTGTTGGTTTGTGACCATGATCGTTCCTGCAACTTTCTTGTTTTCTGCCATGACCATTCATCTCTCTTCCATCATTAAAAGTCTTTTATATATCATTCATATTAGAAATGCGCTTTTTTTCATCCAATTTAGCTTCTTCAATCCAAGTAGGCATTTTTTCTCGTAGTGTTTCAAATCCGATTTGAGGCGTATACCTTCTTCGTCTATGCTTTTTTCGTTGTGGGTAAGGTGGTATTGGCAGCTTTTCCATTGCACGTAAAGAAAGACTGATTTTTTTTGTATATTCATCAATATCGATAATTTTCGCTACTACTTCATCATTAACTTGAATCATTTCATCTAGATCAGTTACATAACCATGTTTACATTCTGAAATATGAATGAGCCCTTGGATATTCATATCAAGTGCAACAAAAATACCATATGATTGTATTCCTGTTACTGTCCCTGTTATAATATCTCCTATTTTGTAATCCATAGCGATGTTACTCCCCTTCTTTATATAAAATCATTATAGCATGATTTGAGGAGAAAATGACAGACAGATATCACCCTTTATCATTGTGATAAGAGGATAAATTAAAATTCGAATCCTAAAATGACAATGTCTTCAACTGGCTTGTCGTTCGCTCCTTTTTCAACGTCTTCAATCGCGTATACGACATCCATGCCAGATTTCACTTGTCCAAAAACAGTGTGGCGATGATCCAACCATGGTGTGCCGCCATTTGTTCTATATTCCTCAATCACTTCTGTTGGCCATCCGCCATTTTCTAATTGTGAAAGCATGCTATCTTGAACTTGCTTATTTGTAACAATAAAAAATTGACTGCCATTTGTGTTTGGACCAGCATTCGCCATAGAAAGAGCGCCGTGGATGTTAAAGAGATTCATATTGAACTCATCTTCAAACGATTCTCCCCAAATGCTTTCTCCACCCATACCTGTTCCAGTAGGATCCCCGCCTTGAACCATAAAATCATTAATAACACGGTGAAAGATAATTCCATCGTAATAACCTTTTCTTGCAAGACCTAAAAAGTTCTCAACTGCCTTCGGTGCAAACTCCGGGAATAAACGTAAATGGATATCACCTTTATTTGTTTTCATAATTACATTTTCTTCATTTTCAACTGTTTCATTCAATTGTGGATATAAATTCATTATTTCTCCTCCTTTTATAACCATTCTAACATATACCATTTAAATCATTCCACATCTTCCGTCATTTTTTATTAGGTTACTCAAAAGCTTTCATGTTATCATATAACTATATTTTAATTTCTGATGAAGGATGCTTAGACATGATATTATTTAATAATTTCCCCTTAATTTGTTCATTAACAGCTATATTTTTTACCCAAGCATTAAAATTTCCGATTGCTTTACTGATGAAAGATAAAAAAACATCAGTATCCATTATCACAACTACAGGAGGAATGCCCAGCTCACATTCGGCTGGTGTAACCGCATTGATTACTGCTCTTATATTAGAGTATGGTTATTCTTCAGGTTACGTAGCAATCGCGACAACTTTTGGCGTAATTGTTATGTTTGATTCCATGGGAGTTCGGAGACAAAGCGGCGAACAAGGCATCGTACTTGTTCAAATGATACGAGAGTTGCGTAATCTCTCTCAACATCAACCAGACGCTTATGCGAATGAACCCATCCAAGATAAAAAAATGATTCTAAAAAAATATTTGGGACATAAACCTCTTGAAGTTTTTGTAGGATTATTAACTGGAATTGTGGTAGCCTTTGTTGTGAATCTTATTTATGTAAGATTAGGCATTTTATAAGTTTTGGAGGTTTTAATTTGGATAAAGAGAAAGAAATATTTGATATTACGATTATTGGTGGCGGTCCTGTTGGAATGTTTACCGCATTTTACGCCGGTCTTAGGCAAGCAAAAGTAAAAATAATTGAAGCCTTACCTCAAATTGGCGGACAGCCGGGTATGTTGTATGCTGAAAAAAAGATTTACGATATAGCAGCATTGCCAGAGATTACTGGAGAAGATTTAGTAAAGAATTTACGTGAGCAAATGAATCGGTTTGACACGACGATTCACTGTAACGAAGAAGCTTTTGATTTAACTAAAAATAAAGATGGTATTTTTGAGATTCAAACGTCCAAACAATTGCACTATTCAAAAGCAGTTATCATCACTGCTGGAAATGGCGCATTCCGTCCGCGTAAATTAGAAATTCAAAATGCAGATAAATATGAAGACGAGAACCTTCATTATTTTGTCAACAATATAGAAGGTTTCAGAGATAAGAGAGTTGCTATTTGTGGTGGCGGAGACTCTGCAGTAGATTGGGCACTCACCTTGGAACCGATTGCAAAAAAAGTATTTTTGATTCATCGTCGTCCGCAGTTTCGTGCGCAAGAACATAGTATCCATCTTTTAACAAAATCAAGCGTTGAAATCATAACTCCCTTTGTACCTGTAGGTATTAACGGCGATGGTGGAAGACTTTCCAGTGTCATTTTACAAGAGGCTCGTAAAGAAAATAAACAAGAACTTGAAATTGATGATTTTCTTATTAATTATGGCTTCTCCTCTTCAATTGGTGGTCTTAAAAAATGGGGTTACGAAGTGAAAGGTAATTCGATTCTCGTAAATACGAAAATGGAAACATCGATTCCAGGCATTTATGCAGTGGGAGATATTTGTACCTATGAAGGAAAAGTAAAATTAATTGCTACTGGATTTGGCGAGGCTCCAACCGCTGTGAATAACGCCATGGTATTTATCAATCCAAATACCCGAGTACAGCCAATGCATAGTACAAGTTTATTTTAAACAATCCTTGAAGGAGGAAAAATAAATATGGTAAAAAGTAGTAGTGAATTACACCAAAGAGCTCTAGCCCTTTTACAAGATCGAGGGGTAGAAATTGATGATATCGCTGAATTGGTATTGTTTCTACAGAAAGAATATGTGGAAGATATCTCAATGGATTTGTGTAGAGAAAATGTTCAATCTGTCTTGACTAAAAGAGAAGTCCAAAATGCTGTTATTACAGGCATCGAGTTAGATGTTCTAGCAGAAAAAGGGATTCTCTCTCAACCATTACAAGATATTTTAGTAAATGATGAAGGTTTGTATGGCATCGATGAAATTTTAGCCCTCTCTATTGTTAATGTATATGGTTCGATTGGTTTTACAAATTATGGATATATCGATAAAGTCAAACCAGGAATTTTAAAACGATTAAATGACAAAACAGATGAACATTGTCACACATTTTTAGATGACATTGTTGGAGCAATTGCGGCAGCTGCTGCAAGTCGTATTGCCCATGATGATCCTAATAAAAGTGAAATTATGAAATGAAAAACTTATAAAATCTCACAAAAAGACATCGATTCGGAAATTCGAATCGATGTCTTTTATTTTTGTTTAGACCAAAAATGCAACCCTGCTATTCCACCTTCCAGGATAAGGAAAACAGAGATAAAACAATGCATAAAAAATGATTGGGGCAAGGCTAGGATAATTGGGTCAGTCCGCCAATCGAATAACCAAGCATCATTATTAAAAAACAGTTCGTGAAAGGTAATGAATAACGAATTAAAATTCAAAAAAATAAAAATCAGGACGACAATTGGTATGACCATCATGATTCTTGTCGGCTGAATCATTTCCCATTTATCCCCTTCTTTTACTTTTTTCCGGATAAAGAAAAAGCTGTAAACCCCACTAAAGAACAGGATTGCATAGTCGAGCATAAACAGCCTCTTTACTTCATAAAAATGAAACAGTCCACTTTCAGAAGAAGGGAAATCAGGCATGTTTAATTCCGTAATCCACGGATAATTTAAATATTTTAATAATATACGATAGTTTTCCATAATTACTTCTTTCGAAAAACCAGTTAATTCCTCTATATTTAAATAACCAATATCAAAAGAATACAACGGCGTAAAATTAATTGTAAAAGCTATTGCAAAAGATAAAATAAATAAGAATATGGCTAAATAACCAAAAAAATTAGAAAGACGCTTCATAATCACACAATCCATTCAGTCAGATTATTTACAATATGTGTCGGCTTAGTTTCGATATATTCCAAATCTTCTCTTCTAGTAAAACCAGTTAGCGTCAAGATAGTATCGATTCCATAATTTATTCCAGCTAGGATATCTGTATTGTAGTTGTCCCCTACCATGGCAACCTCATCTTTCGACAAGCGCAACTTTTCTAGTGCCCCATCCATAATATGCGAATAAGGCTTCCCAATAATAATTGGATCTTTTTGAGTACTTGTTTTTAAAAAGGCAGTTAAGGAACCTGCTCCTGGTATGAATCCATTTTCTGTCGGAATACTAGTATCAGGGTTTGTCGCAATAAACTCTGCTCCATTTCGGATGGCGTTGTTTGCGATCACAAGTTTTTCATAGGTCATCGTTCGATCCAAAGATTGAATAACAACATCGATTTCTTTATTAGCAAGAATAAGCTCATTTTCTTCTGCCTGTCGTATCAATGCCGGCTCCCCGACAATAAAAGTACGTGCAGAAGGATGATGGTGAGAAACATATTCTACTGCTGCAATTCCGCTTGTATATACAAAGTCAGGACTCGTATCAATTTGACAAATCTCTTTCAAGTAATTTGCGACTTCTTCTGGTGTTCGTGTAGCATTATTTGTTAAAAATAAATGGGGTATTCCTTTTGCAACTAACTCCTCTACAAATACTTTTGCAGTCGGAATCGGCAATGTCCCACTATACATTGTTCCATCTAAATCGATTAAATATCCTTTATAGTGTTTGATTTCTCAACTCTCCCTATCTCTAGTCATTTTTTTCGTGAATTTGAAAACTGGTCTTTGGTTGATTTGTTTTCGATTGTCTTGAGTTTGTTTCTTTTCGCTGCTTCTCATTCTTTTTTTGTGGGGTTGGTCTTTTTTTGCCATCCGTTTTTATGGAAAAATTCTTATTGTGATTTTTATCTGTTTGCACTTCGTCTTTACGGTCTTTGTTTTGGCGTTTTTTTCTGCGTTTACTTTTATTCTTATTTGTTTTTTCACTCTGTTCTTTTTCTAAAACAAAATAAGCACAACCAAAATTACAAAATTCATATAAGTAATCTTCCAGAAAATTAATTTTTTTGTCGAAAGGCGCTCGATGATTATCTTCTTGATAAAAACCTTTTAAACGCAACTGGTCATATCCCCAGTCTCCAACAATATAATCATACTTACTCAAAATACTATTATAACGTTCGGCAAGTGCTTCTGGCTGAACGGCTTCTCGGTAATTTACCACTATTTTATAGGTGGCATTTTCAACTTTAATTTGCTTTTCATTCAGTAATTCTACCTTACTTAAATGAACAGGTTTTTCTTCTTTTTTTTCCGGTTCTTCTACTGTTACTGTAATAGAATCAATTTTAGATGCAACTTGTTCTTTTACAGATTCTTTATTTTTTTTATTTGCATTCACGTTATCGCCTCATTTGCTGTATAAAATAGGAAAGTGATCCTCTAAATATTTACTCACGACATCCCTCAAAAAGTAAGGAAAGAGTAATTCACTTTCACCTTTATTTTCTATTAACGGAAAGAATGAAACGTATCGATAATGGTCGACAGTTACAAATTTTATTGTATCACCCTTTTGGATAATAGTTCCATTATAATAAATTATTTTGTTATCAGTATCTACTTTGATCCCTTTATAACATATTTCACCAAATATTTTCCCACGAAATCCCATGCCAGTGACCTGTCTTACTCGTAATTCTTCTCGCATTTTTTCCATTCCAAAAATCAAATCACAAAAGTTTTGTCCTGACATTTTACAGCTGATTAAGCGCATAGGATGCGGAAGAATATGGTGCAACGTTTCTTTTGAAATAATTCCTGCCGGCAAATCATCTAAAAATAGACCAGAATTTAGTATACCAATATCAATATTAGCAAATTCCGTGATCGCTTCAAGTCCTAAATCGACTAAATCAGTATGATTGTACCACTCTGTCTCTAAGGTAAAAGGAATATCTGCTATTTCTTCTTCACGCAGCATTTCGACTCCTTTATCCCATAAACGATTTATCTCAATTTCATCAAGTTGAAGCTCCGGTAAATCTGCACAGGTAATCAATTCTGTTTTAATAGAAGTGATCACCTTCTCCTCAGAATAACCTACTATTGTATGACCGATATATTCTCCCCACTTGCCTCCGCCAGTGAGTATGGTTCCATCGATGAGTTTACCTTGTGGTAAAACATGATGGGTATGTGCGCCCATAATTACATCAAGATCTTGATACATTTCTGCCATGTGTTCATCCTCAATAATCCCCATGTGGGATAATAGAATAATTATATCCGTTTTCGGTTTCATTTCTTGAAGAAGACCTGGAAGAACTTCATAGGATTCTTTTGGCTGCCAGCCATTCGGTAAATAACTTAAATACAGGGGGGCAGTTAATCCTGTGACGCCAACTCGTATCCCATTTTCCAATACCAAAATAATATAGGGTTGAGCCCAATCTGGCAAGTTTTTATCTTCTATATCAAAAAGATTTCCTAAGACAACTGGGAATTTAGCTTCTTGAAAGAGTTGATTTAATACAGTTTTTGTATTACCAATTCCTTCATTATTTCCAATTGTTACGGCATCAAATGCTACGCGATTCATTAACTGAACATTTGCTTTGCCATTGGTTGCTTCTGTCAATGGGTGAACCCGATCTAAAAAATCACCTATATCAAAAATTAATACGTCTTCATTATTCTCTTCATGTTCTTGCTTTTTTTGATTTAAATATCTGCGTATTTTCGGCCAGTTTTCGAAATGTGAATGTAAATCATTTATGTGATAAAGATGAAGTTGCTTCGATGGATGTTTGACTTTCAAAAATATCCCCCATTTTTTGCAATTAGAAAAATGCGACAACAATTCGTCATACACTATTTTACCATACAATTTAAAAACCTCAGGAAGCAACCTGAGGTTTTTAAACTTTATTTTGTTTTGTTTAATTCCTCTACATGAAGCCCCACTTTTTTTACTAATTCAACGTATTGTTTTAACTCATCTGGCTCTAGAACCGAAAAAATTTCTTCAATATCTTTTTCATTTAGTGGAAAGATTTCATCCATTACTTTACGGCCTTCCTCTGTAATTGCAGTAAAGATGACACGTCGATCTGTCTCACACGGTTTGCGAGAAACAAGACCTTTTGACTCTAACTTATCAATGACATATGTAAGGCTACTACTTGCTAATAAGATTTTTTTCCCAATATTTTGAATTGGCTGTTCACCTTTATGGTATAATAGCTCCAATACTCCAAACTCAGATGGATTTAAGCCAAAATTAGAGATACTTTTTTTAATGCTTTCTTGCACATGTTGAGAAGACCGCATTAAAACTGTTAATGCTTTCAAAGAATCGTTCGTACGGCTAGACATCCTGTCCCCTCCATTCACCCAAACTATTTCGATTTCGAGATAATAATACCACCTTTTCAACCTCAAGTCAAAACAATTAATAAAAAAATTTCAAGCTAAATCTCCCATAAATCTAATCCAGTTTCTTTTTCATGGAAGCGAGTCAGTTCTGTATCTACTATCGTTATAATTATTTCAGCCGTAGCACTAATCACTCCGTAGTCTAAGTGTCCTGCAATGGCTTTTAGATTCTCTCGACCAAAAGCAGCATGCAAATGAACATGAGCTTTATTGTCCATGCGTGTGATATTCCCATTTAACGAAACCATTTCCATAAACTCTGTATAATCTCTTAGGTCGTAATCTTTTTTTTCAACATCATAAACCATCAAGCCAACCTTGTCACAAGCGCCAATTCCCTGCACAATACCGGCTTTCACGTTCCATTCGTCAGCTAATTTCAAAAGTGACGCATTAATGTCTTCACCAATTTCCAAGCGACAAAATAGTATGTTCCCTTTTTTAGTTGATTTCATTATCTATCTGTCCTTTTCATTTATTTTCTTTAGTATAAAGTAAAAGAATTTATTTATAAAAGAATCCGGTTTATGTATTCTGTCCGAGAGTGTAAAATATTTTGTGTAAATAGAAAAAAGGAAGTCCCTTCTGTAGAATAGAGTTACCACAACACATTCACAGAAGAGAGGACTTCCCTATGAACGATTTTACTACAGAAATTCTAAAGACTCTAGCAAACAAAGGCGATTTGAATGAATTATTCCGTGTCCATTTGGAGAAAGCAGTCAATACGCTTCTCAAAACGGAGTTAACAGCTTTCCTCGATTACGAAAAGTATGATCGCATTGGTTTTAACACGAGGAATTCTCGTAACGGCTCCTATGACCGTACGGTCAAGACCGAGTACGGGGAACTTCATCTCCAGATTCCGCGCGACCGCAACGGCGAGTTCAAGCAACAGACTGTTCCTGCTTATAGACGGACGAATGATACCTTAGAGGAGACCGTCATTCACCTCTTCCGAAAAGGTATTACCATGTCGGAAATCGCAGACTTGATTGAGAAAATGTATGGGCATCACTACACGCCCCAAACCATGTCCAATATGACTAAATCATTTACGGAAGAAGTCACTTCATTTAAGGAACGTGAGCTTCATGACCGTTATTCCGCTATTTATATGGACGCAACCTATATCCCTTTAAAGCGGAAAACCGTTGCCAAGGAAGCCATTCATATCGCAGTAGGCATTCGCCCGGACGGTTCAAAGGAAGTGTTGAGCTATGCGATTGCACCAACTGAATCTATCACGATTTGGGAAGAGATTTTAATAGACCTCCAGGAACGTGGCGTGAAAAACGTCCTCCTTTTCATCACGGATGGCTTAAAGGGGATGGCAGGGGCCGTGCAGCGGTTCTACCCCAAAGCCCGTTTTCAACATTGCTGTGTGCACGTTTCCCGTAATATCAGTCACAAAGTGCGTGTCGATGATCGTAAGGAAGTCTGTGATGATTTTAAAATGGTGTATCAAGCGTCATCTAAAAAGGCGGCATTGGAAGCACGTGGTGCTTTTGCGGAAAAATGGAAAACCAGCTATCCAAAAATGGTGGAATCGATCCTTTCGAACGATTACCTGCTCACTTTCTATGATTTCCCATTAGTCATACGCAAGACTATTTACTCTACGAACGTGATTGAATCCTTTAATAAGCAAATCAAGAAATACAGCCACCGCAAGGAACAGTTCCAAAATGAAGAGTCGATGGAACGTTTCTTAGTCTCGTCTTTTGATACTTACAACCAAAAATTCCTAGGTCGCAGTCATAAAGGTTTCCAACAGGCCGAAGGCGAGCTCGAACAAATGCTGAGTCAACCGATGGAGAATTAGAAACAATCTACAGTAGGGAAGAACCATTTACACAAAATTATTGACGCTCCCACTCACCACTCCTATAAAAACATCAAATGATAATAGTTTTTTAACACTTTCTTCAATTTCTTTTACGATAATATCTCGGTACAATTCGATATTTTCTTTGGTATCGGCTAGAATGATTACAACATTAGATGTAAACGCAAACACTTCACCATTTACATATTTATTCATGATTTTTCGAACAACATTTGAAAGAGAATACTTCATTAATTCAAATTGATTGATGGCACTTTCATCTTCAATTATCGAAGACCGATCGATATTTACATTGATGAGAACTTTCCAGCTTCCACTTAAATTCAATTGATATAACTGAACTGCAAGAGATGATTTGTTTCAGCCATTGAAGTGCTCTCATAATTTTCCATTATTAAGGACAATAGGTAAGACATTCTGACGACATCAATATCTTTTTGATAATTTGCTTCAGCTAGCTTTAAATCCCTTGCCTCTCTTTGTTCTTTGTCCAAGTTCTTCTTTACTTTTTTCAGTGTTTCTTCTAATTCAACTCTTGATATAGGTTTTAGTAAGTATTCAATAATATTCAGTTTGATACCACTAATTGCATACTCAAATTCATCATATCCGCTTAAAAAGATTATCTTTACCGATGGATGTTTTTCTCTGACTTCTTTCGCCAATTGAATTCCATCCATAATTGGCATTTTTATATCAGTAATTAAAATATCCGGTGTGTTCTTTTCAATAAATTCTAACGCTTCATCACCGTTGCTTGCTTGACCAATCATTTCAAATCCGGCCTTATTCCAGTCGACTAACTCTATAATTGATTCACGAATCATTTGCTCATCATCTACTAATATTACAGAATACACTTACCTTCCCCCTTTTATCACATCCATCAATAAGTTTACTAAACCGTTTACATTTTTTCATTTTAATAAAGCAGATAAAGTATTTTTTATCTTCTTATTAAGTCGGTTAAAGAGAAATGAAATGAATCATTCTCCTTAAAAAATCCCAGTTCTAAAAATAATTAGCTCTGATTAACCCTATCACAGGTTTGAAAAGTAATGGTAGCTCCAATATTTTTCGTATCGTAATAGGCATTACTATCATTCGCCACCCCAGGTTCTATTCTAAAAACGGTATAAAACTCACCATCAATGACAGATTGCGATTCTCATTTTTTATGAGAAATTAATTGACCACGATTAGAAAATGTTATACTGATAGAACAAGTCGGTTGTAAAATTTATCATTTAAAAAAGGAGCTCAAGTTATGTTGATTAGATCCCTACAATCGGAAGATTTTAAAGATGTTGAGAAGTTGATTCGAGAATCTTTTTCTAATACGGAATACGGATACGAGAATGAAGCAGAGCTAGTTGAGAGGCTTCGGCAAGAATCTCATTACAATCAAATGTTAGAAGTTGTTGCTATTAGTGATAATCAAATCATAGGACATGGATTGTTAAGTGAAATAAAAGTTGCAGATGAAGATAGAAAATGGATTGGGCTTGCCCTTGCCCCGATTGAAGTATCGCCTCAATCACAACGAAGAGGCTATGGGAAAGCTCTTATAAAAGAACTGGAAAAACGAGCGGTCGAATTAGGTTATGCATTTATCATTATTTTAGGTCACCCAGAATATTATCGAAAACTCGGTTACCAACTTGCAAGCAGCTATCAAATACATGCGCCTTTCGATGTTCCAGAGGAAGCTTTCATGGCAAAAGAAGTTATTGATGAAGGGTTACAGAATGTTCATGGAGTTGTTCAATATTCTGATGCGTTTCAATGAAAAATAAAGATCGATGTAATATAAACATTACACAATATGATCTCAGCTATTTTTTTAGGAGTGATATTATGAAACAGGGTTTAGAACCCATTTATAATGAAAATACAGAAATACTAATACTTGGAAGTGCTCCTAGTGAAAAATCATTAGAGCTTCAACAGTACTATGGTAACAAAGGAAACTTTTTTTGGAGAATTATTTTTTCGTGTCTAAATACAAATGATCCTATCGATTATCAGGAGCGTTTAAAATTGCTTAAGGAAAATAAGATTGGCTTGTGGGATATCTTTGGTCGTTTCGACAGAAAAGGAAGTTTGGATAGTAACTTTGTAACAGTTAAACTAAATCATTTTGACAAAATTCTATCCGAAACTTCCATTAAATTAATTATCGCAAATGGAAATACAGCCCATCAGCAAATCGTTGCTTCCAATATATTTAATGAGTATAGGGTAATAAAATGCCTGTCTACGAGCGGAGCCAATAATAGAAAAATGGTCGAAAGACAAAATGAATGGCAAGCTGCCATCCAGCCTTTTCTTTTCTAAATGATATAGATTTATTTATGGAGGCTACTATCATGGAACAATCAAAAGAAAAATGAGCTTGGATTATTTATCCAGCTCATTTTTTACACTTATGAAATATTAGAGTTTTATCAATTTTCTTTACTCGGAATCTTTACGCTCTTTCTTCGCGTTCCAATACCATTTGTTTTTTATCAACTGCCCTAAAAAATGGTAGATAAATTAAATAGGAAATAATGATTGTACATAATGACCACACCGCAGCGCCAACATCTCCATTAGTTGCTAAATAAGGACCAATAATGGGGGGCGTCGTCCAGGGCAGTTGTAATACAATTCTGCCAATCAAGTTCAATCTCATGAGAACCACAGTGGCTGTTCCTAAAACCATCGGCGTTAAAATAAATGGAATTGCCATGATCGGATTCATGACAATTGGAAAACCAAAAATTATCGGTTCATTAATGCAAAAAATTGCCGATGGAAAAGATAATTTTCCTAACTCCCGATAGGTTTTGCTTTTTGCAAAGACCATAGCAATTACCAGTCCTAAAGTAGCGCCAGATCCGCCAATATTCATAAATAAGGTCCAGAATCCTTCAGCAACTTCATGCGGTATTGGATTGCCATTTCGAAAAGCTTCCACATTTGTACCGAAGTTTGCTAAGAATATTGGCGTTGCGATTCCTGATAATAGATTTGGGCCATGAATTCCGAATGTCCATAGTCCTAATGCCAAGAAAGTATAGAGGAGAAGTCCTGGAATCGTATCTAAACCAAATATAAACGGCTTAAATAACAATTGTAAAAATGCATTTATATCGACACCTAAGAGAACTTTAATAACCCAAACGAGACTAAGTATCATTAGAGCAGGCACCAGACTTGTGAATGATTGCGTCACCGCTGGAGGAACTCCCTCCGGCATTTTTATCACTAAATTTCTTTTTAATACAAATCTTGTAACGAAAGTTGTGAGAATTGCTGCTAAAATCGCAGTAAACATCCCTGTTGCGTCTAAGTCTGCTGGATTGATTGAATAGTCTTCCCCAACTGTTGCAAGTAAAAATGCAACAACAGTAATGATTACGTTCGATAAAGGCTCTAATCCAAAATTTTTCCCCATGCTATATCCAACGCCTATTGCTGCTATCAATCCCAACATACCAAAGGTAACATTGACCATGGAACCCAGCATTCCAGAGTATGGCTCAATAAAATCTATCCATGCCTGTATCGGAAAGTTTCCAATAATTAAAAAGATACTGCCGATAATCGTAAAAGGGACAGTAAATGATAAACCATCACGTATTGAAATCAAATACTTATTTTCACCAATTTTACTCAAAAAAGACAGTACTTTTCCCGCTCTTTCCATTTTTTCCGCCCCTTTACCGCTTTATTCATATAGATTGTAAGTCTCTTTTAGTTTACTTCTCCTATCCAAAAAACACAAAAAAGTAATGGGATAACATCTATTAGAATTAAGATATACAGAAAGTAGAAAGACATAAGATTCAGCCATCATATAACCGAGTCTTGTGTCTTTTCCTTTTCTTCCTCACATCATCATTGTAATAATACCATTTAGCTGGTAATTCTTTCCTTCTTTTCTTGCAGAATGTAGTCGTTCACTATTATAGGTAGATTCTCTGCACACATCAATTTGGGATGCTTTTATTCCTGATTCTCTTAAAATTAATAAATTAGCATCAATCATACTCAGTAAAAATTTCTCCCCATGAGGTTTGAAAAATTGATTTCGATTTTCGAAATGCTCAAATGCTTCATACACTTCTGCCCCTACCTCATAATTATCTTGATCAATGGAAGGTCCGATAAAAACTAGCATCTGCTCTCTTTTTGAACTGAATTCTCGCTCCATTTTTTCAATGGTTTCAATAGATATCCGTTGAAGGGTACCTCTCCATCCGGAATGGACGCTGGCATGGACACCTTTAACAGGGTCAAATAACACAATTGGAGTACAGTCAGCAAATTTAATTAACAAAGCTATTTCATTTTTATCTGTTATGAGTCCATCTGTATCGGAAAATACACGACCAACAACAAATGCATCTCCATTCTGTCCATCACAATATACTGTTTTTTTTCCATGAGTTTGTTTGCCTGAATAGATAACTTTAGGAGAGATTTTCATTTCATTGAAGGCCCTCTCAACTTCATCAATTATTTTTTCACCAACGTTTTGGTAACGAAAATTATAATCTGAACCCGCAATAAAACTAACCAACCCATGTTCTGCTAATAATTTTGAATACATAGATGCTTCCTCTTTCAATCGATTAATAGAAGAACCCGATCTAACGAGCTCCTCCACCGCCGCCTCCACCAGCACCGCCTCCGCCGCCAATAGAGGTTGTCCCGCCTCCACCAGCAGATGCACTGGAAGTAAGGCTAGAACTGAAACCACCGCTTGCTAATCCAGTAGACCAATTTTGGTTAAATCCTGTTGTACCATGCCAATACCAGTAATAATAAACATAATTATTATCTTCATAATAATCATCTGGATTCGGTATAAATTCTTTGAATTCTTTTGTTAACTCTGCTCCCTTAAAGTATAGTACTTTCCATAAAAGATATTCTTCCAAAGAGAGCTGGATTGATGAATCATCCAGACCTTTTAATTCCATTTCTTTTAAATAATTATCAAATTGGACTAATCGGTCAAAGAGTTCGTCCCCTTCTGTACTAGCAACCGCCACCTCTTTGTTAGATCCCCATACCGTTATTTCTTCAAAGCGAATCAAATCATTTCTTTGTAAATAATCTTTGGAGTAATCAACTAAAAACTCTGAATATTCTTCCACTTCTTTCGCGTGCTCTTTTGCCCATCTTTTGATACGATCGTCATTAACAAAACCTCGATTATCTGCAGCGTCCAATAACATAATCCATAATCCTGTCTCATACAATTCGTTTTCATCTCGTTGCAAATCTTCTACATATTGCGCAAAGGGACGATTATGAAGTTTGCACTCTTCCTCATAGTTAAATATTTCTATTTCTGTTTCATACGTTTCGCTAAACATAGTGTTTTTTTCAGATGTGTTCATTTGAATTCGTTCTTCCATAATCCATTTTAATAAATATGCGGAGAAATAATCTTCAAAATAACCATACGTCATTTGATGCAGTAAATAAGCGATTCCTGCATAATCATCACCTTGGAATGGAATCTTATCATAAACAATTCCTCTATTATCAACAATTCTTTTTGAACCTGTCCGCATTTGACCAGCTTCTTCTTTCGCTTTTTTTATTTTAGAAGCGTAATTAATGCCTAGAGCAGCTCCCCCCGCACCAAGAAGAACGAAGGAAGAAACTATAATAATTGGAATGCTATCTGAGCCAGCTTCATTATTATAGGAAGAACCCTCCATCGCCATCTCGCGTTGTTCTTCCAAGTTCATATCCACACTCACTTGTGTATTGAAAAAACCTGCTGGAAACTGAAGCAGAACAGTGACATCGTTTCGATTGTCAACCTCTTCAAAGGCTTCCCAAACAACCTGACCGTTAACTAGTTGGATATCGCCATCAAAGCCAAATCCCCAAAGTTTTGTATTTTCCTCTGTGAAGGCTTGCGCTCCTGATATTTCGACAATTAAATTCTCTGCCGGAATATCTGAGAATGTATCAAAATTCCAAAGTAAAGCCTGTCCATCTTCCAGTTCTCGAACTAAATTTGAAAGTGTGTACGTCACTTCATAGGTGTTTTCTCCGTATGTGCCAATTCCCCAAACAAGTTCAAGCCCATCACTTGTCTCTAAAATTCCATATTTTCCAGCCTTTTCTTCTAGAGATTCACCAGAATCCCAATCTTCAACTTCTTCAAAGCCAGTAACAGAAAAATCAAGTAATTCAGAATCTTGCAATTCATCCATTACGATAAAAAGCTCTGTTCCCTCATCCATGTTCATTCTACGGTGTTCCGTTATAATCCCGGAGCCGTCTTCTTGCAGCTCTACTTCAATCTTCATGTCCGTTAAACGGTTTTCCGCAAAAGCTGATTCACTAAAGGTCAAGTTTAATAAAAGCGCTAAACCAAATATAAAGCCAATTTTTGTCAAGCTTTTCATTTATTCATCCCCTTTTCTGTCAAAATTCAAAAAACTTCTTTTCCAGTATACCAAAAATAGCTATTGAATACTTTTGGAACAGCTAAGTAAATCTTAATATTTTCGATATTTGTCATCCACGATGACATAATTCTTATGGTTTATTTTATCCTACTGAGTCTTTTACAATACTTATTTCGATCATTCTATTCTCTTCTATTGATTCGCTTGCTGGTTAAAATAGCTATTGTAAATCAATACAGAACTAGTCGGGAAGTCTTGGGCGACTTCTTCAAAAGGAAGATAGGCAAATTGAATGATTTCTTCTCCTGTTACAAAGAAATAAAATGCATTCAGCACCACATTTTCTTGGTTTTCCACTGGTTGAGCGGGTACCATGATTTGATTCAAAAGTTTGCCATTATAAATTACTTCTGACACCGTAAAAACTTGTGGTTGAAGCTCTTCAATCTCCTCTACAGTAAACAAATTTCCTAAAACTTCGAATTCTTCTGCATTATTAAGTTCGACATTATAAAAACCTGGTGTGACCGAAGAAAAGACAAGATGGTCATCAACAAAATAAAATGTTATTTCTGCGAGAAAGGAAGAGATTTCACTGAATACTCCTCCTTCTTCATCAGGATAACGATAAAAGACCATTTTTTCATTTTCAGTAATTTCTGTTTCTGCTCTTTCAATCGTTTCATCAAAGAGGGCATCAATTTCCGCACTCGAAGAACCCTTGCTGCTCTCTACCGCTTCAATATCTCCTAACGTGTATTCTCCTGTTACACGTACATAATCTAGCCAAGCTTGATAACCGGTCGTGTTAGAAAAAGTTGTATCAGTAATTAAACCGTCAAACAGATGATCGGTCGTATCTGTATTTTCTGGAGTTTCGGTCACTACACTCGATTCCGATTCCTGACTACTACTCGTCTGCTCCACAATTGATTCCTCTGACTCCAATACAGAAATTGCACTTTCTGATGAACTGGAAGGATCTGTAAGTTGCGCTGAATTACAAGCTCCAAGTAAAATAAAAGTACTAGATAATAGAAGTATCCTTTTATAATTCATGTTTATTAACTCCTTTATTTCTATTTTAGCCAATCAGTAATTTCTATTCTAACTTTACCAATAATTAGTAAGAACCGGTAACAATATCAATTTAGAACGACTTAGAATTTTTCAAAATCATTTTACTACCTTTTCTATAGGCAATACTGATACAATTTACTTAAGCGATTTTTATAAGTTCGTCTTTTGTTTTATATAATATTACATCATGAAAGGAAGTTTTTTATGAAACTTGCAGAAGCATTATTACTTAGACGAGATTTTGAATCTAAATTATCTGCTTTAAAACAAGAAATACAAGCTAATTCTTTGATTCAAGAAGGTGATTCATTGGATACAGAGATTGAAGAATTGATTCAAGACTATGAAAAAATAAACAAGGAGTTCTCAGAACTTGTAGTGAAAATTAATAAGCGAAACGCTTCTAGCTATCTACAAAATGGCCAAAAGTTGATTATCGAAGCTTTGGAGGAAAGAGAATCTTTAAGAAGGATCCATAGTCTGCTTTCAAATACAATTGAATCAACGAACGATTATAGAAGGCTTGGACGCAATGAAATTCGAATGATTCGAACAATTGATACAAAAGAATTAAGCAAAAAAATGAATGATGTATCAAAGAAACTACGAGAATTAGATGGACAAATTCAACAAACCAATTGGCTTGTTGAATTATAAAAAAATGGGTGGGTAATCAGAGGCGAGCACGAAGCGAGTACTGGCTTACATGTACACACATAGAGGTTTGGCAGAAAATCATAATGATTCAATGACTGCTAATGAATTACAACAGTATCAATTATTTTTTACTAATTAATGACCATGTGCTGATCTGATTTTGGTAGGGAAACACCCCTCGACTTAATGTCGAGGGGTGTTCGTTTTATTCAGCTTTTAAAATTATTGATTCCAAACATCCTCTAGCTGTGGAACTGAGTTCTCAATTAATTCGTCAATATCTTTGTCCGTATTAACTAAAATGTTTTCCATGATTGAACGAATCTCGTTATATGCAGGATCAGCATTTTCTTCAACTGGAATGGAGAACAATTCTTTTGTTGCTTCATTCAAGTGTGCGGGAACTTTTGTTTCCGTAGAGTTTTTATACTCGTCACTGTTCACAACTGATTCAACGATCGGCATATAACCAGTCGCAGTAGCCCAATATAATTGGTTTTCAGGTTCTGACAAGAATTTCATGAATAAGAATGCTGCAGTACGTTCTTCAGCTGCTGCACTGTTAAACATGTAGATATCGGTACCTTGTTGCAAGTTGATTGGTTCTGGACGAGCTGCTACGCCATACTCAAATTTTCCTTCAGTATCTTGTTTTACATATCCTTCACCAGCAATGGAGCCTACAAACATTGCAACTTGTTCATTTGCAAATGGACCAGATAAGTAACCGTCTGAGCCAGCAATACGGAAGTAGCCGTCACGTACACCATCTGCATAATAATTGATTACTTCTTTTGATTCTTCACTAGTAAGATCTAAATCTTTGTTAATGGAAATCCCTTTGTTTTCCATTCCAATTGCATAATAGTTGTTTAATGAGTCAAATCCTACTCCTACTACTTCTCCATTTGATTGTTCATAAATCGATTGAGATGCTTCTTTTAATTCTTCCAATGTTGTTGGAACTTCAACATTATATTCCGCCAACATATCTGCATTATAAAACAACATTTCTGTAGACTTGTTAAATGGAACGCCGTATTGCGTATCATTGATTTTTGCACCCGCTAAAAGTGAATTGATAATTTCTTCTTGATCTCCCCAGCCAATTGTTTCGTCATCGATGTATGGTTGCAAATCAACAAGCATTTCGTCTTGTGCTGCATTCCAAAGCCAACCTGGGTATGCTTGAGTAATTGTTGGTAGATCGTTAGGAGATGGCAAAGTAGAATTAATTTTTGCTTGTAGGTCTGGATAAGACGATTGATTTTGTAGTTCTACTTTAATGTTTTCATTTTCAGCCATAAAATCATCGGTTAATTTTACCAACGCTTCTTCTTGGGCACTGTTCATTGCATGCCAAAATGTAATGGTTGTCTCCTCTGGCAACTCAGTTAGAATTTCATCATTGTTTGCAGTTCCTTCTTCATTTCCACTTCCACAAGCTCCTAGTACAAGTGCTGCTGTTGCCACAAACATTTTTGTTGCCAATTTATTGATCTTCATTTTGTTACTCTCCCCTTATCTATTATAAAATAATTTTATCGCCGCGATTCGGCAGTATTCTTTTTCCATACGGATTTTCCAGCTTTTCTGGTTTTAATGTATGGATGGGAACCAAGAGTTTCGGTTCAATCATTCGAATAATTTCATTCAAATCCTCTTCAAATGCATGTCCTGAAAGGGAAAGTCTTACAAAGCTTACTTGTAATTCTTCCAATAAATTCAAGAAAATTGCATATTGAGGATCGAAATCACCCAATGGCTGTGCATCACTATGAACGTATAGGCCTCCTCCTTGTAAGTTTTC
This sequence comes from Jeotgalibaca ciconiae, assembly GCF_003955755.1. Lineage (NCBI taxonomy): Bacteria > Bacillati > Bacillota > Bacilli > Lactobacillales > Carnobacteriaceae > Jeotgalibaca > Jeotgalibaca ciconiae. The sequence goes on from NZ_CP034465.1 coordinate 2,892,565, forward strand.
AAATTTATTAACGACCTGCCATAAATATGTGGTTTGATCGTTGATTAAAACTTCGTATGGCACTTCAAGCTCTGGATCTAATGCTTGAATCCTGCTATTTTCTTCCGCATAATAGTAACGGACTTTTAGATTACGTACTTCCTGAAGTAAGGCAGCCATATTCGCTTCCAATACAACTGTACGCGGTGAAAATTCAATTAATTTTATGAAACGAAGGACATTTGCTGGATAACCATTAAAAGTAATTTGTCGTTCTGGATTCTCTTCCATCAAACGAACAAACTCCTGTACCAATTCCTCCTCAGACAAAACACTAATCTGATCAGCATCGGCTTCTCTTTCTGGAAAACTAATACTCACGCCTTCCATCATCAACAAATCAGTATGTCTCGCTTGTTTACAAAAAGCTTCTGTTTTCTCACGGTCGTAACCATGCAAACGTAAATCGCCCGTATAAACAAGGAATTGATCCGGCGTGCGGATAAGTAACGCTGCTGCCCCGTATGCATCGTGATCGACTGGAACAATTTCCACACTAATTTCACCTATTTGGATGACATCATGCGCTTCAAGTCCAATCAAGTCTCGGGTAAAGTTTTTCTCTTCAAAAGGTGAAGGTATGAGGAAATCGCCATTTCGATTTAAGGAACGAAGAATTGTTTTCGTCTCTTTCATCGTATACAGCGGAATTTCAGGATCCAAATAGTTAATCATTTTAGAATGATCTAAATGTGCATGAGATAAAAAAACAGCTGTATGTTGGTATTCTTCACCATCATTTCCTTGGTAGCTGTATCCCAATCTTTCATCATATAATCCTTTTAATTCAGGTATTAAACGATTGGTTAATAAAGTAGTTAACTTTTCATCGGTCAAATTCAATTCTGGGCGGTATTCCGTACCAAAATCGAAAAAGATGTGTGCATCTTTATAAGCAACCTCGATAATCGTTCCACCGATTGTTAGAATCCCACTATGAAACGACACGGTTGTTTTAGCCTTTGATTCCATTTTTTGCCACTCCCTGCATAATTTCTTTTCTAAAGATTAAATAAATAATTAAAATTGGAATGACCGTTAATGTTGCTGCTGCCATTTGCAAATGTACAGCACTGCCACTTTCTGTTGTGAATGCAGACAAACCATTATTCAATAATCGATATTTTTTTTCATTGGTAACTAAAAGCGGCCATAAAAACGAATTCCAGCTGGAAATGAACGTTAAAATGCCTACTGTTACAAGCGCTGGCTTCGACATCGGCACCAATATTTTACGTATATATTCTATATCGGAAGCTCCATCAATTTTTGCCGCTTTATAAAACGTACTAGAGATACTTTGTAAGTATCCATATAAATAGTAAATATAGAAAATACTTGTTAAAAATGGAATAATCAACGCAGAATAGGAATTCAATAACCCCATACGTGAAATCGTGTTGTAGTTCGTGAAAATAATTGACTCATAAGGAACCATTAATAAAGAGACCATGATACCCATTACTACTTTTTTGAATTTGAACTCTAAGCTAGTCAATGCAAAAGCAGCCAGAATTGCTGTAAAAACTGTTGCAATGGTTGTAACGGAAGATACAAAAACTGTGTTAAGGAAATAACGTAAAAAAGGAGCCTTTTCAAATACTTCCGTATAATTCGACCATTGAAAAGTTTCCGGAATAAGTGTTGGCGGAATACTGGTTGCTTCACTATAAGTCATTAAACCAGCGAGCATCATATAAATAAAAGGAAAGAGGGTCACGATTGCCATTATCCCCAAGAAAGTCAAAGAAATAACTGTTACAAAGTGTTTCATATCTATCTCCCCACTCTCTTCAAGATTTTATTTTGGATGAAGGTAATCAATAAAATAACAATGAATAAGATTACCGTCGCTGCCATGGCAATCCCCGGTCTTCCGGCAACATGGAATTTATCATAAATATAAAACACTGCAGTCGTTGCGCTTTTTGCAATTCCCGGTTGTCCATTAAACAAAGCATAGACTTGCGTATATACTTTAAAGGCAGAAATCAGATTCACAGTAAGCAAAAACGTAATGGTTGGTATCAATTGCGGGAATGTAATTCGGCGGAATATTTCCCAACTGTCTGCACCAAACATTTTGGCAATTTTATAATGTTCTTCATCAATGTTTCGCAGTCCTGCCAAAAGGATAATAATATTGAAAGCCAAACTCGTCCATATCCCGAAAATAATCAGAGTCGGCATACTTAAATCTACATCATCCAGCCAATTCAACCCTGGAATACCAAAGAAACCTAGAACATAATTTACAATTCCGTAGGAGCCGTTAAAGAAATAACGGAACACAATACCAATCGCAATGGTACTCGTTACATAAGGCAGGAAAAAAATCGTTTCAAAAAATGTCTTATGCTTCACTTTTTCAAAAATAATCCATGCTATGGCAAGCGATATAATTAATCCAATCGGAACGACTGTAAAGGCGAAAAGTCCGGTATTCCCCATTGCTTTGTAAAAAACAGGATCAGTAAGCACCCGTTGATAGTTTTCTATTCCTGCGTATTGAGGATTAATCAGCGTACCTTTTTGAAAACTCATAAAAAAGGAACGATATAAAGGATAAATGCTGAATAAAATAATGATCACTAAAGCTGGAAGAAGGAAGAACCAAGCCTTTAGTTGATTTTCGGGATTGTAACTTCTTTTAAACATTAGTAGATTCGCTCTCCCGTTTTCTTAAAGATAAATGCTTTCGAATAATTTAAATCAAAAGTCACTGAAGTTCCCTCTTCTATTTCATCTTCAATACTGACAATGGATTTCATTCGATCCAAACCAATCTGGAAATTCAAAATTCTTTCGCGACCTATTAATTCTACGTTCGTCAATTCAGCACTGAAGATTCCTTCATTTCCTGTTGGCGAAAAATCTTCTGGGCGAATCCCCAATACATACTCCCCATCAGGCATAGAATCTTTGAAACGAGCTGAAGTAAATCGTGACACTGGAATTTGGAAAACATCATTTTTCATCAGCCCATCTTGAACGGTTACCGATAATGTATTAATAATTGGATTTCCTATGAATTTCGCCACAAAAAGGTTGGCAGGTTCCAAATATAAGTTTTGTGGATCATCATTTTGTTGAATAACCCCTTCATTTAGTAAGATAATTTTATCACTGATCGATAGAGCTTCTTCTTGATCATGTGTAACAAAAATAGTCGTAATCCCTACTTCTTTGACTAAACGACGGATTTCTTCTCGAATTCTTAAGCGAAGACGTGCATCCAAGTTACTCAACGGTTCATCCAGTAGTAATACTTCTGGATTTTGAACCAATGCCCGTGTAATAGCCACCCGCTGCTGTTGTCCACCAGACAATGTACCGGGTTTTTTATCATAGAGTTCTTCAATATTGGTCAATTTCATAAATTTTTCAGCCGTTATCTTTGCTTCTTCTTTCGGAATCTTTTTCTGACCGACTGTCAGAGGAAACATGATATTTTCTAATACCGTCATATGCGGGTATAATGCATAATTCTGAAAAACGAATCCGATATTGCGGTCTTTTGGTTCGGTCTTTACCACCGAGCTACCAGCAAAGCGGATATCTCCGGCAGAAGGACTTAATAAACCTGCGATCAGGTTAAGGATGGTTGATTTCCCACAACCACTCGGCCCAAGCAAACAGACCAAATCACCTTTTTCTATTGTAAAATCCACTGATTTTAAAGCTTCAAATCCATTATCGAATACTTTCTTTAAATCGATAACTTCTATCATAGGACAGCCTCCAATATTTTATGATGTCTTAAATTAAAAATAATTTTTCAATAATTTAAGAATAGCAAATAAACAATTTATATACCAGCGGAAAATTATTGGAATCTTCTAATAAATATGAACAAAAAAGTCTAATATAGATTCTAATATTCGTTTTTTACGTATTTTTAAATATAAAAAAGGTTTTTTTCTAAAAAAACATAGCAAAAAACCTCTTCGACCGACAGATACGAAGAGGATGTCTATTATTTAAAATCTAAAAGAATACCATTGAAATAGGTTGCTATTACTTTCGTTTGCAGCAGTTGATCAATGGTATCCTCTAAAATATTATGATCCAATACACAAATATCTGCCAACATACCCGCTTCCAACGATCCAATATCGTTTCTACTTACGGCCATCGCTGCTCCCTTTGTGTGGGCATATAATGCTTCCAAAATTGGGATACGTTGGTCTTTCATCAAACCATGTGAAGGGTTGCCTCCGATATCTTTCCTCGCCACAGCATAGTAAATGGAGTCAAGAGGCGTTACATCTACTACAACCGGTGAATCGGTACCGAACCCCAATGTCGCTCCTTCCTTTAAAAATCCATGAAAAGGAAACATCTGCTTCGCTCGTACCGCCCCTACTTCCGCATCCAACGCTTCCCAACCTACCAATAAATGACTGGGCTGAACAGAAATTACAAGCTGATCTTGTTGTACCAAGTGCATATCATTCCAATCCATTACTTCCAAGTGTTCTAGCGTATTGTATTTTCCTTCCGGAAGCGGATAAAGCATCTGACTTTCCTGGTAATACTCCAAACCTAAACGAATCGCTTGATCTCCAATAGTATGGATACGAATCGGCCACCCTTTTTTATTTGCTTTTAAAATCAAACAGCGCATTTTTTCGACTGCAATTAAAGGAGCTCCGGCATCTCCACTAAAGTATGGATGCGCATATTCTTCTTTCATAAAGGCTGTATGTGTGCTCGTTACACCGTCAAAAAATTGCTTCACTCCACCAAAATTTAGTAGTTCAGAATGATATTTCTTCGCAGTTTGTTCAATTTGTAAAGTCTCTTCGCGCATGGCTGGAAAGAAATTAATTCGTAAGCTTGTATCTTCTTGAGCAGTTTCATACAAAGCTGGATATACTAAATCATCCTTTGCTTCTCCCGTTAAGGCTACGTCGCCAACTGCAGTAATTCCCATTTTATTGAGATGCTGACAGTAAGAGTGAAATTCTTTCGTAAAATTTTCTTGAAAAGGCTCTAAAATTTGGGCTAAATAATGAATCGCGACAGCTTCCAAAAAAACGCCTGTCAATCCTTCGGTATCTGCTAAAGCTTCTCCACTCACATCTTTTGGGACAGTTTCCATTTTTATATTCATGACTTCCAAAGCTTTCGAGTTCATCCAAATCGTATGTGCATCACCAGAAATCAGTAAAACTGGAATATCTGGACAAATATGATCAATTGATTTTCTGGTAGGATAAACATTTTGTCCAAATTCACTACTGTACCAGCCAATCCCAATTTTCCATCCGTTTACCACATCTAGTCGGGGTACTTGGTCCGCAACTTCCTTTTCTGACAAACCGCTAACATAGCTTAGATTTTTGTTAAACAATAAAACAGAGAGATAAAGGTGGACATGAGCGTCAATAAAGCCCGGTATAATCATGTTGTCTCCATAGTCAATCCTCTTCTTGTCTTCTGGAATTTCTTCCATCAAACCGACACGCGTAATTCTTTTTCCCTCAATTTGAACAAAGCCAGCGAATGTGGACTTTGTCCTTGTATCGAAAATATAATTTGATGTAATCAGCACTGTTATAACCCCATTTTCATATTTAAGAATAATTCATTGTAGTAATTCATCACTTCTTGTCCTAAATACTCGTAGTGTTCCAAGTCTTGGATATCTTCTGGATCTGGATAAAGAAGTTTGTTGGCTGTCACTTCACCAGGTAAAAGTTCCTTTGCTGCTTCATTTGGCGTTGCATATTCCACATACTCCGTATTTTGTTTCGCATTTTCTGGCCGAAGCATAAAGTTGATGAAGGCATAGGCTCCTTCTTTATTCTTTACAGTTTTTGGGATAGCAAAATTATCCGTCCAAACGACCCCGCCATTCTCTGGCAAAATATATTCAACGTCAGGATTTTGAGAAGCGACCCAAGCAGCATCTCCTGAATAGCCTATTCCAATAAAAGCATCACCGTTAATCATTAAAGAACGAATTTCATTATTCAAAATCGCATGAATATTAGGTGTTAATTCAGCCAAATATTTAGCTGCTTCCTGTAAACTATCGTAATTAATTTCATTCAAAGATAATTCCATTGCCTGCAATGCAATTCCCATGGATTCTCTAGCACCATCAAGTAGTAATACTTCGTTTTTAAAAACAGGATTCCATAAATCTGCCCATGTCCGAATATTATGATCAGGCAGTTCTTTTGTATTAACCATGATTCCTACTGTTCCCCAAAAATAGGGAATCGTGTACTGGTTGTTCGGATCATAGGGCTGATCCATCAAAAACTCAGAATTATATTCCATACCAACGATTTTATTATGGTCTAGTGGTACAAGTAAATCTTTTTCAATCATTTTAGGAATAATAGATCCACTGGGGAACACCAAATCATAATTTGTTCCGCCTTGCGAAATTTTCGTTTCCATTGCTTCATTTGAATCAAAGGTATCGTAAACAACATGATAACCTGTTTCTTCTTCAAACTTCGTTATTAAATCTCGATCGATATAGTCTCCCCAATTAAATATAGTTACTGTATTGCCACTGCTAGAGTCATTGGATTGCGAAGAAATAAATGCACGTAGGCCAAAGATTACAATAATCGCCGCAATTATTCCTCCAAAAAATATATTTAATTTCTTCACTTTGCATTCCTCACATATCTTTCATTTTGATATCTATTTTCAGTACGAAAACTATTATACGAATTCGCCTCTTATTAGTAAACAAAAAATTTACTAAAAGTAAACTATTTTTTCTAGTAGAATAAAGTCAAGGCGATTACTATGAGTTTGGTAGAACATGAAGGAGATATAGGGCGGATGTATCGCTATTCGTTTTGCTTTACATTCTACTTGGTTCGTTTTATCGTTAAAGTAGAAAAAGGAGGAAACGATTATGACGCTTGCATCATATAAGCAGCTTATTGCATTAGGATTTTCTGGTCTATTGTTGGCAAGCTGTTCAACTGAAGTTCCTGAGAATTCTGCAGAATCAGATTCAATATCCGAAGAAATACAGAGCCAAGAAACTAGCAATGAAGAGAGTATTGGTTCAGAAGAAAGCAGTGTTTCGGAAGAACTGGAATCTGAAGAAATAGAAAGCGAGAGCCAAAATTCAACCGATGACATCCGATCTCAATTTGAGATGGAGGATGAATATGTGTTATTACCACGCTATTTCCCTGGTTTTACAACACCCACTGGGGTTGATATAATCAGTAATAATCCTGACATTTATGATGTCGTGTATCGGAACGAGGATGGTAATCAACAAATAGAAGTTTTGAGTAGAATTTACGATTCACAAGATGGAGCACTTCAAAATATTGAAGAAGTAATTAATGGTTCCGTTGCAGTTCCCGAAAATGAAGAAAGCGCTTATGACTTAGGCTACGGAATTACTGGCTACGGAGAAGCTGGAGCTGGAAACTTTTATTTCGGGTGGGAAGAAGGAAACTGGACCTTTACGATTCATTCTCATTTGCAAGATGATTGGGATGTTCATGGAATCGCTACAAGGATGGTTGAGTATTTAGAAGAAAATTATTTACCTGCCCCATCACAAAGGGGAACGATGTATATTGACTACCCTGAAAAGGACAGAGATCCTGAAGTCCATGTTCTATGGAACGTAGATAATCGTGTTTACGAAGTAAGTACGGTTTCGACACCAATCGAAGCAATGGATAGCATTATTTCAATGGAATAACTCACTGATCAAATTTTCTGGCGTAATCGAATACCCCCTTCCTATTTATTTTAATATGATAATTTTACTCCCTTAATTTGTCACTAAACTGGCTGTACAATCCAACTAGATCATATAGACATAAAAAAAGTTGAAGCGACTGTTTATCACAGGCTTCAACTTTTTTATTTGGGATTTTCATTATTTCTTTCATACTTATTCCATTTCCAATAATTGTAATAGAGTTGGATAGCAAAGACGGACAAAATAAAAATTGAAGCAAGCAATTTTAATTCCGAACTTCGAACTAAACCGAAGTAAATTATTATAATGAAAAAAACTATTAATGGCGTAAGCCATAAGGTACGTATCATTCTGCGCCGATAACTCAATCCGTAATAAACAAATCCAAATCCCTTATCTCTCTTTTCTTTATTCCTATACAAAAATGATAAAATGAACGGGAAAATAAGAATGGCAAGTAATATAATTATTAATCTATAACTAATTGCCAAGTTAACACCCTCTTCCTGTTTTTCCTACCTAAGATTTATCTAATCACATAACAAAAGACAAATTACTCCAAGCTAGTACTACTTCTATTAATTCTTGATTATCAATCTCTATTATTGCTTCGCCGATATAAGTTGCTCCTAATTTTTCATAAAAACTCCTTGACGGATTATCTTTTAATACTTGAACCATCATATTCTCAATTCCATTTTTCCTTAAATCCCGTCTGAATTCCCTTACCAATAACTTACCTATTCCTTTTTTATGGTAATCTTCCAAGAGATAAATCGCAAATAATTCACCTTGGTAATTTGGAAATCGTTCTTGATAGCGATTTTCACCACCTACAATATATCCGATAATACTGTCATTTTCCGCAACAAAAACAATGTTTTGACTATTCTCGAGTGTTCTTTTAAATGCTTCTTCTCTCACTTCATAGCTCATATCCTCAAGAAAAGAAGATGAAACAATACCTTGGTATGTTGTTCTCCATGAATCAACGTTCACCTTTGCCATCCCTTTTGCGTCTGTCAAAACTGCTTTCCTAACGCGCATTTGTAATCACCCCACTTTTTATTTTATCACAATACTCTATTGCCATTTAGACATCTATTCGTCATAAGATTTTGGTAAATACTAAGTGACACCTTATTTACGTAGTTAGACATTTTTTCTGATTTTTTTGAGAGTTGAATAATTTTCTTCGAAAAAGAGAGCTGAGTTCAAGTACCTCAGCTCTTTTTGATTCTATTCTTCTGTTTTGATTATTCCCAAATAGCTTCGCCATCTGTTTCAATTATGTTTTTGTACCAATAGTAGCTATCTTTTTTATAGCGATTCAAGCTTGGATTGCTCTCGTATTCTGATTGATCAACATAGACAAAACCGTAGCGTTTTTGATAGCCATTTAGCCAACTTAATAAGTCGGTAAACGACCAGGTACAATATGCGATGATGTCACTACCTTCATCGATGGCCATTTTAATTTGTTTTAAATGTTCTTGAATATACTTGATACGATAAGGATCATGCACAGATTTATCCTCTTCCAACTTATCAAAAGCGCCTAAGCCATTTTCGGAAATGATGATTGGTAAATCGTATCTGCTTGTAATTTCTCGACAGCCAATACGCAGTCCCATCGGATCAATCGTCCAATCCCAGTCAGTAGTAGGTAAATGAGGATTTAAAGGACTCTTGTAGATTCCAGCCATACCTGTTTCTGTGGATGTTCCCTTTTTTCCAGATACATTCACAATACCTGAATTATCAACACCATCTTCAGGATTGTGCTCAACCACGTCACTACGATAATAGTTAACACCCATGAAATCTACTTTTTCAGAAGCAGATTTTAGCAACTCAAAATCTCCTTCTTGAATTTTTGGAGCAATGTTTTTAGATTCGAGATACTTCATCGCTGCTCTGGGATAACGACCGTATGCATATACGTCCATCCACCAATAATTTTTTAAGTCATCGAAGTCATGCTTCGCTAAAACATTTTTTGGTTTAGTATCCAGTGCATAACTAGGATGAAAAGCAAAACTTGCTCCCACCATTCCATCAGCTACTATCTCATGAAACTTTTCAACTGCTTTCGCATGAGCTAAAAAGGCATGATGATTTACCTGGTAATGTAATTTGTCTTCATCTGATAAGCCTGGTGGGTGTTGAGCTGATTGCCAACCCAATCGAGTAAAAATATTCTGTTCGTTCATCGTAATCCAATATTTCACTTTATTACCGTATTCTTTAAATAATGTCACAGCATATTTTTCAAAGTCTTCTATGATTTGACGGCTTTCCCATCCTCGGTATGCGTCTTGTAGATATTGCGGTAAATCCCAGTGGTATAAAGTAATCATTGGTTGGATCCCGTTTTCTAAACATACATCAATAATATCCTGATAAAAATCAAGTCCTTTTTGATTAACTTCATCCATCGAATTTGGATAAATCCTTGTCCATGCAATGGAGAAACGATATGTTTTCATCCCCATTTCTGCCATTAGAGCAATGTCTTCTTTGTACCGGTGGTAATGGTCTACTGCTACATCTCCAGTTGTTCCTTTAAATGTCTTACCAGGAATTCTGACGAATTTATCCCAAACAGATGGACTCTTTCCATCTTCATCCCAAGCCCCTTCGATTTGATAGGCAGCCGAGGCACTTCCCCATAAGAAATCTTTCGGGAAGCTTCCTTTTTCAATTGTTAGCACGAAAAGTTCCTCCTCTTTTGAAGTTGTTATAATTTTTATGCTTCTGAAATTTCCATTTCTTGTTGCAGTAGTTTTTGATCGTATGCTCGAATAAAGGGATAATAAATCACTGTTGAAAGTCCCAATAATAGGAGTGCCAGCACAACACTACGCCAGTCTCCACCTGTACCAATAAATGCACTGATTCCTACGGGTGTTGGCCATGGTGCCTGAGCGATAATTGGACTGATAAAGCCTAGTTTGATTGCCCAATAGCTAAGTGAAACATTTATCATTGGTGCTACAATAAACGGTATTGCTAAGTATGGGTTATAAATAATTGGAAGACCAAAAATTACCGGCTCATTAATATTAAAGATAGATGGGATAATCGCAGCTTTTCCAAGTGATTTCAACTGTTGAGACTTAGCAAAGAAGGTAATAATGATAACCGCACCCAACGTTGCTCCAGAACCACCAATTTCAACAAATGTTTTAGCAAAAGCCCCTGCAAAAGGAACAATTTGCCCTTCTTGCGCATTCAACGCCAAATTCCCCAATAAGATTGGTTGTAGCATTGGAATGATTGTATTCGTTCCATGGATTCCCACAAGCCACAATAAGTGAATGAAGAAGAAAATAACTACTACTCCAAGCCATGAATTCGCAATATTGGTTACGAAACCAAATGGTACTTCAATCATTGTAAAGATATCTGTTCCAAGCGCTACCAAGATTCCGTTAATAATAATAACTACAAAAGCAATAACAAATGCTGGAACTAGAGCAGTAAACGAACGTGTTACGCCATCAGGAACACCTTCTGGCATTTTGATAACCCATTGTTTCGCTACACACAAACGATATAGTTGAACAGCGATGATTGCCATGATAATTCCCGTAAAGATACCTGCAGTACCTAAACGCGCAACCCCATCACCACCCATAATCCAACCATTTACAATTGTTGATGCATCGGTGATTTCTGTCACACGAACAATTGAACTGTCTGCAAACACTAAGACAGGAATTGACATGAAGAATGCGAACATGGATAATAGTGCACCGTTCAATGGGTTTAAATCCAAGTCGTCTTCCTCTGCGTATATTTTGGTATATTCATACCCTAATACTAAGTTGAAATAAAGAGCTAAAATTCCCATTGTTGCTGTATTAGCGAGCATATATAACGGACTTATTTTTCCTAATGATGTGTCAAAAATTCCTTGAAGTGCTGGAATGGCAGTTGGAAGTACATTTAATACTAAGAACATAGATCCAACGATTGTAAATGGAATCGCTGCAACCCCTGCTCCCATAATTGCTCTTACTATTTTGAATTGAGCCATTTTACTTAACGGACCCATTAGATTGTTTTCAAGCCATGAAAAGAATTTATTTTCTTGTTCCATAATTTTTCTTTCTTTCCTTTCCAGATGTTTTTTCAAAATCTACTATTGCTTGCAACGTTTTATCTGAATTGTTCTTTATTTGTTCTACTCTTCTTACATCCAAGAGACTAATAATGGCTCCCACCAATAAAATAACAAACAGAAATAGCCATCCTTTAGTCGTATTTGCAATAAATTCAAACAACCTCTCCATCCCCCATGAAGTTAAACTGGTCAGAATCAAAGCAAGATTGACCCCTAATTGCACAAAAAAGTATCGATTGGTACTCTTTAAATGAATCATGTCTTTAGGTGTGGTGCCATTCAATTTTACTTGTTCATATATGGCTGGTACAGATAATACCATGACTGCTAATGGAACAATCCAAAAATTACTTGCAGTAACAAAAAAACTAATCAACCAATACAGATTAGCGAAAAAAAACAATGCCAGTGAATATCGAAACAACAAAAATCGATTATAATGCATATTTTTCAGAACTGCTTGGTCTCGATTATTCTTATAAACAGTCTGTATTTTTTTCGGCATATTCTTCTCCTCTTTTTAATTGATTCGTTTATACAACTCTAACATTTCTAAAGCAACTTCTCTTAATGTCATCGTTGTCATCAGGTGATCTTGAGCGTGAACCATAATAATGTCCACATTTACTTCTTCTCCGCCTGCATATGATTGCAGCAACTGTGTTTGTGCTTTATGAGCTTGAGTTAGTTTATTGTTGGCATCCTCTAATTTTTCAATCGCAGTTTTTTCATTTCCTTCACGCATCAATTTAAATGCTTCGTGAACCACTGTTCTCGCATCTCCACTATGTAAAATAATCTCAAAAGCCACTGCTTGTATTTGTTCTTTATCCATAATTTCTCCTTCCCCTTTGTGTTTTCAATTGTCATAAGATAAAACTTTAATAAATGCGTTAGTAAACTCTTCAAAAGTCGTACATTTCACCAATTCCTTGCGAAGCGAATCATCCTCAACTACCGCAGTCAATGATTGACTAATAACTTCGAGGCCTGCACTCTGAAAGCGATCAGGAACCAGCATAAAAACTAACTGAATATCTTTATTAGCTTCATCCCATTCCACTTTTGATGGAACAATGGCTACAGCAACGTATTGGGAATTCGTTACCCCATCAATCGGATGAGGAACTGCTAAATATTTTGAAAAGGCCACGGAACTAAATGATTCCCTTAATTTCAACTGGGTACTCAGTTCATTGTATATCGGACGTTTCTCGACTTTTTCGATAAGTGAAATCAACTGATTGATTACCTCTTTTTTATCTGTTGGACGATCTACAAGTAGGAATAATTCCCGTTTGAAGAAAGTATGAAAGACATCCTTCATTTGATAGGATTGAAGTTGAGGTGTATTTTTAAGCGTCTCAAGTCCCTTGTGTTGGGAGATATTTCCATTGATTTTTTTAATATCTTCTTCTCCAAGAAATACACTTACTTGTACGACTGGTATGTTAAAGATAACATTGGATAAGTTTATTGAAGAGATAATTAAATCAATTCCTTCCAATTTCTCATCTGTTATTTCGTAATAACTGATTACTTCATCGATTGCGAGTTTTGAACCAAACTCATTTTCCAGTCTCATTTTCAACATTTGTGAACTGCCTAAACCTGTTGCACAAATAACCAAAACATGAACTTTTTGTTTGTTCATAAATCTTTCAATCGCTGCCAATATGTGAATCGCAACATAAGCCCACTCAGATTCAGATACATTGTATTGTTTGAAGATAGGCATCTCAGCAATGAATTCCAACACCCAGTTGAAAACTTGATGATGCTTCTGTTTCACTTCTGAAAGCAATGGGTTTACATGTTCTGTATTATTTTGGAGACGAACAAACATCGGCGTAAAATGAGTCATTAGGCCATCCACTAGTATGTGGTCATGCACCATATCAACACCTGTTTTTTTATCCATATTTATTAACGCTTGAGTGAGCTGCTGTTTAATTTCTTGCTCATTGAATATTGTCTTTTGATAGACTGATTCAGTCGTTACTTTATTTGTTAAATGTAGAGCAATATAATTTGCCTCTTCATCTGGAAATTCAATCCCTAAACTTTTCGTTACACGATTGATGATCCGAATCGCTGTTTGATATTGAATCGAATTCTTGTCTCCATATATTTCAATTGCATCCATTTCAAAGCCAGAATGGATTCGTTTAATCGCAAGTCCAATATGAAGGACAATATTATAAATCACAAAATCAGATAACTGTAATTGTGCTTCACGACACTCATCCAAAACAATCATCAAAATCTCAGCAATATTAACCTCTTCCAGCAAACTTGTATACAAAGAAAAGGCATGCATATTGTCACTTAGTTTATTCATAAAGAAATATTCCATAATAAAGTGCCGCTTTGACTGCTCTTTTCCAAAAATATATAAACCTCGGTTCGGCTTGCTTTCCAAGAACAAATCATATGGCTTCAGTATTTTTTTTATTTCAACTAATTCGTTCGATACAGTAGAGCGTGAAACAAATAGTTCATCCGCTAAGTTCTCAACCAGAGCTTGATTTCCTTCCAATAAGAGCTGTTTTAAAATATAATATTGGCGTTCCCCAACATCTTGTATCGGTATGGGTCTCTTTTCCGCTTGCAGCGGGTTATAGACATTTTGATAAAAAATATTGAATGTATTTGAATCATGAACGAGAAGGCGATAACCTTGACCTCGTTTTGCTTCAATAGCAGCTCCATTCTCTTTTATTATCTCGTCAACGTTTTTGACATACTTTCGAGCTGTTCGATCTGAAATATCTGTTTCATAAGCAATTTCTTGAGCGGTTATAAAATGATTTCTATTTTGATATAACAGTCTAAGAATTGTAATTTGTTTTTTGTTCAAATGACATCAACCTTAATTAAATGTTTTCCTCCACAACCGTTGCTAATTTTTGAATGCCAGTTGGAATGGGTACATAAGCTTGAGGCGGAATATTCACAATAGATTTATCATGATTTTTTGCTGATTTCGCCAATCTTTCATAATGCATCTTTGTTTGTGGACTAACAAGATATACATCATACTTATCATCCTCTATTGCTTGTGCCCCTTCTCCAATACCAGTTGCCTCTACAATAATTTCTTCTCCTTTTGAAGCAAAATACTCGGATACTTTTTTCGCTAATAAAGACGAACTCATTCCTCCAGCACAAATAATCAAACCTTTTTTCACACTAAATCCCTCCATTAATTTGCTTTATATCTCTATAAGATTTATTACATTGTAAGCATAATGTAAAACGCTCGCATTGTTAATAGATATATTTTCCGTATCGATACGGAAAATATTAAATCATCGGACAGAGTCAATGTAAGTTGAATATTTATAAAGTTGACAATAGATAAGAATATGGTCATTAGCGTTCCGACATCCATACTAATGATTATTTCGCTTATCGTCAAATAATCTTCATTTCGAAATATTTAATGGATTATTAACAACTCTTAAAAACGGCAAAAATAAAGACTTCAAAAACGTATTCGTCTTTGAAGTCTCTGACTTTATTATGCTTTATATTTTTTACTTAAACTCACAGCTGCTAATAACTTAACGCTCTTGAAGAATTTATTTTTACAGTTAAACCAAGTTCATGAATTGGTCGGCCATCACGATCGTAGATGAAGCTTCTAGCTTTTTTGCTATCTGCCATTGCTAATATTAACCGATCGCGAAATGGTTCAGCTAGTTCATCAAACAAGAAAGAGTCTTCATCCAAAAGATATTTAGAGCGCAGGGAATTAATTTCCCCAGATTTTTTCAATCGATAGCTCCTAGTTGGTAGAGTTCCATCAATGGTTCTTTTTTCGATTCGATATACATACCTTTCATCACCATAAATGATTTCTAAAGCACCGGTATTCGTCCGAATATATTGTACGTTCGAATGATTTTCCTTATGCAATTCCCACCAAGCTTTAATCCCTTCGATTGCTTCTTCTTCGCTCTTATAGCTACCGTGTTCTTTTCTAACTCTTCCAAACCGACTTTGCCAATAATTGGTATAAACTGTTTGCACCATACCATCACTCCTTCTTTTTGGATTTGTTTTTCTATCACTAATGTAACAAAAACAGAAAGCGATTACAACAAATGAATACGTTAAGCGACATCAATTACTCAGAACATTCAGTTCATACAAATAAGTGATGTCGTCATTGCTTTATATACTACTTACTATCGCTACTTACTGCACCAAGCAATGTAAAGAAAAAGAAAAACAATCCAATTGTAATGATAATATGGCCTACACCAGCAATTCCAGCAAGCGCTGGTAGCGCTCCATAATCTAAAACGGTCAAGCTACCGCGAATGAGCATCATTAGTATCGTAATACCTAAACCGATATTATAAAAAAGATAAAATTTCCGATAGTTTTTTTGTTGACTAATTTTAAAGTTCTTTTCCAATAATAATACAAATAAGAAGAAAAACATACCCAGAATTAAAGTATGCGTGTGCAATACACTCAATTGTGTTTTTCCTGTAAAGTTATTAAACTTAGTGAATTCTCGATAAAAAAGACCAGAAACTAATCCAAAAATCATGTAAAACATACTTGTGCGTACTAATCTATTCATTTAAAAGTTCCTCCAAAATATTATTTCCATTCATAATCAAGTATTACTTTATTCCTTTCGTCAACCAGTGACTTTTGAAACGAAAATCTTTTACCAGCTCTTCTTTGCTCCAATCATTCGCTATATAATCCTTTAATGATCCCATAACAACAGACATTACGAAATATAAAAAGCTAACTGCCTCTTCATAACTCTCCATCTTAAATTTGTTCAATTCAAGTAGGTCCATCCATTGTTTCATCATAAACGATTCAGCGGGGAAGTCCTTTCGGCGATAAGTCACTAAATCCGTTTCTTGTGTAAGAAACTGGATTCCTCTCCAATAATCACTATTATGATCTAGATTGCTACACCAAAATAAATATTTTTCAATTCCCCCAAAAAAGTCATTTTTGTTCTCATCAATAAACTTTAAAATATCGACATGGATAATCGTTGAATATTTTCTGGTCATATATGTATAAGCATCCTCTAAATCTCGGAAGTATTTATAAAATGCGCCTCTCGACATATGCATCGCTTCAACAATTTCCGATACCTTCACTTGACTGGCATGACGATTATAAAACTTTTCAAGCAGAATCATTTCTAATTTTACTTTCTTTTCATCTGATAAGTTTAAAAATGTTTCGTTAGGCATACTTTTCTCCTTTTTAGATATTATTTTGCCTTTTCTTCAATTAATTGTCCATCTTCCATCCGATAAACACGGTCACTCCATTCAATCATGCGAGAATCATGCGTTACCATGATCGTTGCCTTTTGTTTCTCATGAGCTTCTTTTACTAATAACTTTACCACTTCATAAGCATGATCTGTATCTAAACTAGCTGTCGGTTCATCTGCTAAGATTAAACTAGGATCATTAAATAAGGCTCTTCCGATCGCTACCCGTTGACGTTCTCCACCAGATAAATCACGAGGATACTTATCCTTCAAATCAAAAATATCTAAAGAGCTCAAAATGTGATTGATACGGTCATCTTCATTTTTCTTTTTTTCTACTTTATCAACTAAATAAAACTGTTCCTTTACTTTTAAAAAAGGAATTAAATTGGAACTTTGAAGAATAAAACCAATTTCCTTAAAACGAAGCTTCGATCGTTTCTTTTCTGACAAATTAGAAAAATTAATATCGTTAATAATAATCTGGCCGGAAGATGGATTTTGTAGTCCACCAGAAATCGTCAGAAAGGTACTCTTCCCTGATCCTGATGGGCCAATGATACTAATAAATTCCCCTTGCCTTACTTTAAAGTCAATTCCTTTTAAAGCCGTCACTCCTGTACGACCTTCACCAAATTTTTTTACAATATTTTTCATTACTAATACGTCTTTCATACCTTACCCTCCTATCGCTGTTATTGGATCAACTTTTGTTACAGTGTGTACAGAGAACAAACCACCCAAAACTGCTACTAAAATTAGTATGCCACTATAGATAAACCATTGGTCGAACATGATAGCAAAAGGCATTGCTTCGGGCAAAATGAAACTTGTTAAATAAGCAAGTACAAAAGCAGCAGCTACTCCTATTAATCCGACCATGAGCGATTGACCGACAATTGATTTCGCTATAAAAGTATTACTAATTCCTTGAGCTTTCATCACACCAAAGATATTCGTTTTTTGTAAGGTAATGACATACATAAAAATGCCGACAACCGCTGCAACTACAAAAAACAGAAAATAAACCATTGCATCTAATGTAAGATTTTGTGCAGAATAACCAGGTATGCTTTCAATAAAGTCATCTTTGGAAAGCTTTTCTAATTTTGTCTTTCCGTCATTATTGATTGTTCCTTGATTTGTTTTTACAGCGATAATATTAATCGGTTGCTCTTCCTCTGAGGTAAAGGGTTGATCACCGAATTTTAAAATGCTCCACGTATCCAACGAAGTATAAATGACCGGTGTAACGGTATAAAAAGTCTCAGGGAAAATACCTACAATTGTTAGTACTTCATCTGAATTACCTATTTTAACTTCGTCTCCAATCTTATAACCTTTTTCTGCTAGATTTTGAGAAATAATAATATCATTCATTCTCCGAAAAGACGTTCCTTCTGTTACTTTCGGCAATATAAACGCATCTTCATTTGTACCGAATACAGAAATATTTATTTTATTTTCTTCATCGTCAATGGCTCCACTGTATAAACCAATCGGCGCGGTTTCTGAATTATCTATACGAAAGATGTCATTTCTCGTCAGCTGAGAAGCAGCAAACGTTTTATTAGCATCTTCTGATAGAATAATTTCTTGTGCATCCCAGTCATCAATCGCTTTTTTAAATTCTTCTGCAAGCCCTCTTGCTAAACCTGAAAGCATAAAGACAACATAAGCGATTAATAACATAATTCCAATAATTAAACCATAACGCAACTTTGAATAGCGCATTTCCTTTATTGCTAAAAACATATATATGAACCCTCCTACATCTTTATTTGAACAGATTTTCCTTAGTGACAAAATGTCACTAGAGATTAGAATACACCAAAAATGACACTTTGTCACTAATAAACATTTAAAAAATATCATCTCATTCATATCTAAAAAGTAGTACTTCTTGAAGATACAGCATGTTCTCTGCAATTTTTCTCTAGGTATTATATGATTAAGGCAAGACAATAAAACATGAGGAGCGATAATATGCAACTAACAGTATATTTAGCAGGTCAAATTCATGATAACTGGCGCAAAAAATTAGAGCAAACAGTAAAGGAAAAGAATTTGCCTTATCAATTTGTAGCACCCCAAACCAATCACAGCTTATCCGATGCCATTGGTGAGGAGATTTTAGGCGAACAACCGACTAAGTTTTTCAAAGATGATGCGGCAAGTAATATCAATAATTTCAGAACACAAGTGCTTATGCAAAAAGCAGATATTGTGATTGCCCTATTTGGCGAAGATTATCGCCAGTGGAATACCGCAATGGATGCAACTTCCGCCATTCATTTGAATAAACCACTCATTATAGTGCGGCCTGAATCATTAATTCATCCGCTAAAGGAATTATCTAATAAAGCGAATGTAACCGTGAATACGATTGAACAAGCTGTGCAAGTATTGGAATACGTATTCCAATAAAAAAATTAAAAAGCTGAGACTCTTTGGAAAACAAGAGTTTCAGCTTTTTATTGTTGTAGGACTTCTAATAAAGTTAAATTCCTTCAAGCAGTTCAGTTTCAAATTCTTCTTTTTCATTTACCTGTTTGAATTCACTAATTGCTTCTTGACTTGTTATCAAAAGTTGTTCCAGCAATTCTTCAATGTCATTTGTCGTCGATCGCAGCATTGACAACTCAATCACTAATGGTAAGTTTATTCCACCTATCACTCGAAAATCCACTTCTTTTTCAAGAATAGTAACAGCTGTTTTGAAAGGAGTACCTCCCACTAAATCAGCGAGAACAATAACAGATTTATATTCTTTTTTCATTGCCAGTACTGTATCTTTTAATTTAGATTCAAACATATCAGTCGACTCATTTTTAAAAAAAGGAACGAATTTAACTCCCTCTTGTTTCCCTGCAATCATTTCTAATGCATCATTGATTCCAAGGGAAAACTCACCATGTCCTGTTATCAAAATACCAATCATTTTATAGCCTCCTGTAAATATTAATAGTTAATATAAATTGAAAAGGCTCCCCACAATCGATTACAGGGAACCCTTTATCCGTACTATCATTTATATTAAAACGCCTACATAAGATAAAGTAATTCCAAGCACAATAAGCAATGCTAATAATTTATAAACATTCCAATTACGTTTCTTAATCAAGTAATAAACTAAGATTGTAATAACAGCAGGAAGCAATTTTGGCAAAATTTGATCAAGTACCGTTTGCAGTGAAACGATTTGTTCCTGACCGTCAATTGTTGTTGCATATTGCAAACCCACATTCGCTTTAACAAAGTTTACAGCCAGGCCAGAAATAACAGTAACCCCTATAATGTTTGCTGCTCGAGACACCTGATTGATTTTCTTGCTTAAAGTTTCAATGGCGCTAGTTCCCATCTTGTATCCAAACCAACCCAAACCTAGTTTAATAGCCAAGTTCACACCAATCATCGTTACTAAAAACATTATTGGAGCGCCTGTTACTCCGGCCATAGCCATACTTGCAAAAATAGTAGAGAACAAAGGTGCTATACCAAACTGAGAAATCGCATCTCCAATCCCCGCTAAAGGACCCATTAATGCCATTTTGATACTTCGAATCTTATCTACATCTTCTCCATAATCTAACATAGCTAACTGTAAACTAGAAACAAACGGTACCGTTTGTGGGTTAACATTATAAAATTCAATATTATCTTTAGTAGCTTTCTTCAGCCCCTCTGGGTCGTCTTTATAAATTTTTTTCAATCCTGGAAACAGAATATTCGCATAACCGGTTCCTTGATAGTTTGTATAGTTAAAACCATTTTGTAAAAAATAAGAACGAAACGTTGAAATAACATAGTCTTTTTTTGTTAAATTTCCTTTATTAGATTCCATATTGATCCTCCTCACTGAAGCTATTTGTTTGCGTCATAGCCAACTCTTCATTTTTCTCTTGTTGGAAATAATCAATTAAAGCAAATACTGCTCCTAACAGTGCGATAGCCATTACTGGAAGCTCTAAATATGCAATAGCGATATAACCTAAAAGGATGTAAGGAATAACATCTCGACTTATCATTACAGATAAGATCATCGCAAATCCGATTGCAGGCAGTAACCCTCCCGCTACTGTCAAACCAGCGATTAATGACTGAGGAATAAGTTCAACGAATGTACGTAAAGGTTCCATAGCCAATGCTGATATCAAAGCGATAATAAATCCTGCTATAAAGAAACCAAGAACGGTTACATTTGCATGGAATTTAAACAATTTATAATTTCCTTTGTCAATCGCACGTCTGGCAGCTTCTGGTGAAGCAGCAAACAATGTATAAATAAATGTCTGCATTAACTGGAATAAGACAGCAAAGGGATAAGATAATGCTAAAGCACTTTCAGGAGTAATTCCTTGATTCTTCAAAGTGATTGCCATAATCGTACCTACAATCCCCGGTCCCAATGGATTTGGAGGCACAGTCCCACCTGCTCCAACCCCAAATCCCATAAACGCAAGTTCACCAATTGCTCCCATCATTAACCCAGTCTTTACATCTCCTAAAATAAGTCCAACAAAAAATGAAAGCACGATTACACGGTTAGTAAAAAGACCTAATAAAACACCAGCAAAACACAATCCTGATACCAAAGCTAATAATAATGCTTGGAGTAAAGTAATTTCCATTGTTTTCACCTCATATTTCTATTTTGTAATATAATCCATTAACTTGTTTAAAGAATCTACATCTGGTGCCATAGGAGAAGTTCGTGTATCAAAGGTTACATTATATTTTTCATGCAATTCTTTTAAAGCTTGTTTATCTTCTTCCCCTAAATAAATATAATTTGATATTTTATGTTTCCCTTCTGCACTATGAATATTCCCAACATTTATATTCGTTATTGGAACACCGCCTTTGACTAACCACAAAGCATCTTGCGGATTTTTAACTACTAAAAAGATATGTTGCGTTGGTGCAGCACGATGAATAATTTCTATTGTCTTATCAATTGTAAAAAATCGCATCCCAACATTTTTGGCAACAGATTTCATAAGCGTTTGTTGAAGTGGATCACTAGCAGTATCATCATTGGCAACAACACATAAATTCACCCCAAGTGATCGAATCCATAATTGGCCTTGCCCGTGTATGAGACGTTCATCAATTCTAACTAATTTTAAATCTGGTTGTATCATAATTTTTCCTCCTAAGTTTTACCAATACATTTTCCAATTCTTTTTAAATCTAACTAATGATTCCAAGTAGAAATAATCACCCCAAATATTACCTTCATCTACTCCTTTTCCTGAATGCCATGAATAAACACCAGAATTTATCAGTGCTGTTACTCCCTCCGTTTTTTGATCGGTGTAGTTATCGATTAAACTTTCTAACATGGCATGTTGTGAATATTTGTAGACGAGTTTATATTTGTTTGTCTCAGGTATAAATTTATCCATTAAGTTCAAACCACATACAGCAATCGCTGCTGCTGAGGTATCACGCGATTGGTCAGAGCCATCTGAAAAAATCAAATCCCAATAACTGATAAAATCTTCTGGTAGACGATTTAAATAATAATTTGTTACAGACTCAAACAACTCAATATTCTCTGGATCTTCATTATAATAATGGTTTAAAGCGATTCCATAAATTAACCAGCTTTGACCGCGAGCCCAGCTAGAATCATCAGAATAACCTTGACGCGTTTTACCTTCTATTGGTTCCCCTGTTTCTGGATCAAAGTAGTAGGTGTGAAAAGCAGATGCGTCTTCACGTATCGCATTTTCAATAGTAGAACGATAGTGTTTTTCTGCTACCTCTCGGTAAGAACCATCTTCTGTCACATCCGTTGCCCAGTATAGTAAAGGTATATTTAACAAGCAATCTACTATTAATCGGTAATTATCTTTTGCTCCTAATTCTCCCCAAGCTTGAATAAACTCCCCTTTTTCTTGATAACGTGTCATTAATTTATCAGCTGCAAGCATTGCGGCTTCTTTTGCTTTTTCATTACCAGTTAGTTTATATGCGCTTACACATGATGGAATGTAAAGAAATCCTAGGTCATGATGGTCCAATTCGACATCATTTACAACACGGTTATAAAAATCATCCACATGTTTTTCAGCTAACTTTCTATACTTATCATCACCTGTTGCTTCGTAAGCTAACCAAAGAATACCGGTCCAAAAACCGTTCGTCCATTCAATATTCTTCATCGGTTGATAGGCATTATTTTTAGTAGCTGGTCCTGGAAAAAGATTACCGAGCTTTACAATATTGTAATCGATTTTTTTAATCGCCTGAGCGATTGCCTCATCAATCTTTTTTTCTGTTAACAAACCACTCGCTATATATGCATCACTCGAAACAAGCGGTTCTAAATTTACTTTACTCATTTTTATAGTTCCTCCCTTAACGTGTTAACCCTATATCTATAATACAAAAGATTTTCTCATTTGTAAACGTATTCTTTTAAAAAAAATAAAAAATGCTGTTTTCTTAAAAGAAGACAGCTAAAAAGCCCTTGTAATAAAAGGCTTTTCTACTCATTATTTTATTTTTATCATTTGATTATCTTTATTGAATGCCGTTATTTTTCCGTAAAAATATTGATTTGCTTCTGTTTTAAAAAGTTTATCTCCTTTGATTACATCATTAAAAAGGAAATAAATATCCAAAAATTCATGATTATCCAACAAGATTCTTACTCCTGAAGCATCTGGATACTTATCTGTCTTCCCATTTTGATATACCGATAATGGTTGGCACTGAATCGATTGATTCAATGTAATAACTGAAATTTCGTTTACTTGTCCATTCTCCACTTTGTTTTTATTTATCACTCGTTGATGTTGAATAAGTTCGTTATATATACTTGAGCGTTTTTGATTTTCAATTTTTAAGAGTCCGTTTCGAACAAATAATTCTCCGGTAGATAATTGTGCCTTAAATTCAATCCTATTTTCATCTCTAGGAATCACCTGACAAATTTCATTGAAGTTGTAAGTAGTCGTTAATGATGTTCCGTTGCCACGATAAGAGTCATAGATGATAACCAAAGACTGCTCTTCCAGAATAAGAAAATCTCTTGAATAATAACTTAAAAGATGCGATTCGGAGGGATGGGATATCCAAGCATTGGAAAATAAATACCCTCCCGATATACCTTCTATTTCACTAGTATTTTGAAAGATAGGCAAAGGAAGATGATCGTACCCCCACGACTCTGTAATCACAGTTGATAAATCTTCCTCATCAAAAAACGTATTATGAGCTGCTATTCCTTTTAAATCTTTTCGTATAGAACTTTCTGTATAAGTATACCTTCCTCCATCAGAGATAATTTCTTCATTCTGGTAATTCAGTGTAAAACTCCCAGCAGAAGCATGGCCATGCGAACTGCCATGCAAACCATTAAATAGTGTGAAATAAACACTTTCTTTTTTAAGAGCACTAAAGCCGCTTTTTTCCCCACGAAACAAAGCGGGCAGTTCAATTTGGCTTCTCTTATGATCCGTGTACAAAGCTCCCAAAAATAATGCAGAAGAACTGCTGCCATTTTGCGGAAGAAATCCCATTTCCCGATAAATATTATATATATAGGTAAAATCTACATAATCACTATCATGTAAAGGGCTCAAATAATCATCCGAACTAGCCATATAGTAAGAAGATTTCATCGGTTGTTCCAATTTAGCTCGAAGATTAATTGGTAAAGTTCTCTTTAAACATTCAGAAACTTGTAGAATATAAGCAAGGCTTGAAATCACTTCATGATGATATAGTGGACTTTGTTCCCAGTGAACGCCATCCGAATAAAATTGAAGATCAATTTGATTTTCTAACTGCACCCATACCCAATCCATGAGACTGCTTTTTATCTTCTCAGGGAAGAATAAGTCGTATACTGCAATTCCGCTCAATGCCAAGACACCCCAGTTGCTTAAACGATACTTATCAATATAGGAGTTCTTTAAAAATTGAATATGAATCATCATTGATTCATCAATTAATTCCAACTCTTCATTTGTTAGTTTTTCTATAGGTAAATACGTGAGACTTTTCAACCAATTCATTAATCGAATACCTGAATCAATCGGTCTCCATGAATTATTATTTGATGCATTCGGAACTCCATTTTCTTTGATAAATAAGGATAGTAATTGTTTCCATTTTTTAAAGTATATTGATTTTTGAGTTAAAGCATACGTAATGGCTAAATCTACCATAAACCCTTGGCGGTTCAACATATAAGTCCATTCCACATCATCTTCTGGATAATCATTCCATTTATATTTTGAGATTGAATAGGGAATATTACAAGCTTCCATATCGAGAGCATCTGAAAAAATAATTTGATCATTCATTAAATAATCAACTCTTTCCTTTATGTTCTCAATCTCTTTTAAGTTGGATCGATAAGAATTCCTTATCCAATCTTTACTAAAAAAACATTTTTTATAATGAATAATCTGTAAAATATCCACAATAAAATCACTCCTTACATTTTTGGAAGAATTTACTTAAAGGGTTATAACGTTAAGTTTCGTTAAAAAAATAGTATTTTCTACTCTGTAGTTATTTGAATGGAATAGTAATGGGGATCAATGAAGCTCCTAGTATATTCTAATATTTCTCCATTTAAACTAGTCGTAATTTTTTGAATATCAAAAAAAACAAGGTCTTCCTCTTCTCTTGTTTGCTCCTTCAAATAATTCTCTACAATTTTCAGTTCTTTGGATGTCGGCTCGAAACGCACGATATTAACCGACATCTCGGCATGAATATTATAATTCCCAGATATTTCTTTCGTCACGCTCGCACCATGTTTAATATTTTCAATTCCTGTTTCAGGTATTTTCCTTTCTAATAAATAACGATTTTGAATCTTCCATGGTATGTCGTTGACATAGGCAACTTGAATGATTTTAATGATATTCTCTTCTCCTTGTAAATCTCCGAGTTTTTTTGCAATCTCCTTATCTTTAAATGATTCACTGATATGTGTTTCGGTACGTTCAACCACTTTCCCTTTCATGGAAGATACAGGCGAAGTTTCGCTAAATAGCACTTTACGGTTTATTAAGTTTCTACGGACAAAAGTTCCATATCCTTGACGACGAATTAAATAACCCTCGCTTACTAAGTTATTCAACGCCTTGACTACAGTGGTATTACTAACATTGTATTTCTTTTTTAAATCTGCTTCTGAATAAATTTTATCTCCTGGTAAAAAAACACCCTCATTAATCTCTTTGATAATATCTTCTTTTATCATCTGATACTTTGACACCATAGTTACTCTCCTCATCTATTTCTTTTTTTAAAAATAAAGAGTTTGATATTCATTGTCGGACTTTTCAGACTCTTGGAAATGGTTTCATAATAAATACCTAATATTATTTTACATTATTTGGAATATTTTGCTAGTTAGAATATAACAAAACATCAATGTAAAGAAAAAAACCCAGATTAACGAAATCTGAGTTTCTTCTACTTATCTTAAAAAGATCTTTAAGTCGATATTGAACGAGAAGTGAGCTTTATTATTTCATCTTAACTCCAAGAACCCATTCAGACGATAAAGTTTTCGCTCTCAATTCATCGTCAGTCCACCATCAACGGTTATGTTCTGTCCAGTAATCGCGCGTGCTGCTTCGGTTCCTAAGAATCCTACCACTTCTGCGACATCTTCTGGAGCAGTAACCTTCTGTAAAGGAGACGAATCAGCAATTAACTGAAAGACTTCAGGAGTCGTGACTTTACTTGCATCTGTTGTCTGTAAGAGCCCACCTGAAACCATATTGACTGTAATGCCCAGGGAACCTAGTTCTTTTGCCATGTTTCTAGTAAAACCTAAAAGAGCAGCTTTAGCTGTTGTATATTGATGATAAGGAACGACTGGATTTTGGAATAAGTTTGTTCCAATATTAATGATTCTTCCATATTGATTTTCTTTCATAGATGGCAATACAGCCTGAACAGTATTTAAGGAAGACTTAATCGAACCTTCAAATTGTTCCGTATAGTTTTCCCAAGTCAATTCTTCTACCTTTTTTTGGGTAACTGGATTAAATTCGAAATTTATCAATGCGTTATTAACCACCACATCAATTCTCCCAAATCTCGCAATTGCTTTTTCAACCATAGTTTTTACTTGTTTTTTATCACGGACATCAGCTCGGATCGCGATTGCTTTATCTTCCCCAATCTCTTTGACAACTTTTTTTGCTTTTTCTTCACTATTGAAATAATTGATAACAACAAAGTACCCTTTCCGCCCGAAATTCTTTGCAATTTCACTTCCTAACCCTCTGCTCGCTCCTGTTACAAGTACAACTCGATTATCTGACATTCTTCTTCCCCCTTATGATTGATTGAAAAAGTATCCATCAAACAAAAAACTCCTTACACCATAGCGGGATAAAGAGTTAGAGTTTACAAAAACACGCACGAACAAAAAGAGTTTCTGTAAATTCCACTTCCCTACGCTGGTGTTAACTAGATCAGGTTCTAAGGGTCAAGGCAGACAGCCTCTCTCAGCATAACGCACCCCTAGTGGATAACTTATTCAATTAGATTTAAAAATACCATACATAATCAGTGTGGTCAAACAAGTAAAGAATGAAGCTGCTAGTTGTTTATATTCAATTTTCAATTGTCCCATAGAAAAAAGGCTTGACCTTTTCGAATAAATACAATAAAAATACAGAAACGAATACACCCAGTAAGAATCTTATGATCCCATAAGAAGGTGTAATTGCGTCAGCATTCTCAAAACTATGATTGAATATTTCAATAGGAATCAAGTGAATGAAAAAAATCGCTTGGCTGTATCGTCCAAGCTGTCCGAACCGACTTCTTTTATATACAGAAAATAGTAAAGGAAAACCAAAAAATAGCAAGGGGCTTAAGAACATGAGAAAATTCTTGTCCCTTCCTTGATTCAAATAAATGAGCCGTCCTTCTATGCACAACAATACAAATGTAAAGAATAATCCAATAAACATCTTTTTTCTATTTGCTAGCAAGAATTCTTTCTTATCAGAAATAAAAAAACCTATTAAAACAAATATAGAACTATAAAAAAGGCCATTTCTTGTAGTCAAAAAGATAGAAAAATAAGTGTCTAAAATTTTGGAAAGTAATGGGTGTGTAATAAAAGAAGAATACGTTTCAGCGGCTCCCACTATATACAATGAGCCAAACAAAATAAAAGATTTCATATAACCGAATCTCTTTATCAGCTTCGAGACCACAAACAATGAGAATAGGAGAGCTGGAAAATACCAGAGATGATAAAAAATACCCGTATAAGTCAGTCCAAGTATGAATGCAATTGGATATAATATGAGCGGTAAGTTGATTTGCTCATTCATGAACTGAATTCCTAGAGGTAAATAAATAATAGACCAAATAAGATAGATCTTGATGACTTTTTTAAGCCACAACTTCTTCTCCTCAACTGACCTAGCTCTGTAGAAGAACGCATTGTTCACAAGAAAGAATGGTACCGCTATTCTACATAAAATGCTTTTTATCATAAAGTGGAGGCCAGATATATCAGTTACTGTTCCACAATGAATAAGCACAACCAGTAATGAACTAATAAATTGTGCAAGATATAAATAACGGTACTCGTTTTTTCTTATCATTTTTCAGCTGTCCTCCATCTCAGTATTGAAAAATGATTAAATAATCATTCACTTATTCTAGCCCTTTGGATTCCCATTCCAACATGGTGATTTTTCTCCAATGTCCACTGGTTCCGTTCCAGCTCCATCAATCACTCCAACTGCCATTGATCCCTTTATCAATATCATCCATATGAACAGATTCGGCTAATATCTTTTGTGTGTTCTGAAGTTGCTCTACTAATGGAAAGATTCATATCTCACGCATCCAAATTGCCTTCATCCATTCACTAGCCTACTAGAAAAAGTTAAATCTATCAATGAATTCTTCTAGTAAAAATGAATCAATACAAATGAAAAACGCCACTACCTATATGGTGTGACGTTATACTTATAAAAATATACTGATTTTATTATGCAAGTCCATCCCATCCTTGACTAGCCATAAAATCCAGATTCTCTTTTTGCCATCCCATTCCCATCATCTGAGCGTTCAGCATTTTTCGATTACATTTAAATTTCAATCGAGTAGGCTCTCCTACTAACTCTATAGTAATAATATACTGCAATATTCCTTTCCGGACCTTAAATGATTGAATATCAGAATATGGAATCACTGCATACTCTCCTGTCAAGCTTCCACCCATATTGAGGTCAAGCAAAAGTAGTTGGTCTCCAGCAAACACTACAATGAAATATTCCATAGCCAAAACAGACAAATTGCCATAAGCTAGCGATGCCATCAAACTCGCATCCGTATACCCATAAATATAATTATGATTGATTCTAATATCAGAATTAATTTCTTTGATGAAAGATTCTATGTTTTCTTCCCATGTCTCTGCATTCATCCATCTCTCTCCTTCTCAAATCGACCCTGTGTTATTGACCTAAAATAAATATAACGTAAAAGCGCTCGATTTAATAATGATAACTGAATTTCTATCCCTTATTATTAAATAAAAGTCCCTATCAAACAATAAAAAAAGCTAGAATCCTTTTAGTTAAGAATTCTAGCTTTTCGATTGATTATTTTGTCAAATCTATTTTTTTGCTTATCCCATACATAATGAGTCCTCCGATTGCCATAGAAAAGAGCTCTCCCAAACCAACACTAATCCAGGTAATAAAAAATGGTAAATCATTGACGATGGCTAGTTGGCCTGCAACGGTAAACATTGAAAAGGCAAATATAAATGCTGTTAGCACGAACTTTATCGGTGTACTTTTAATATTTTTCGTAATAGATAGTGTGATCTTCAATACTAAAAAGGTCGAGATACTGCCTACTAATACATCAATGATTCCTAGTGGCGAGTTCATATTCGCAATTGCTACGCCAAGAGTTACTGCCCAAATATATCTTTTATTAAATAAAGGCATATAATTGAACATTTCTGACAAACGAAGTTGAACACTTCCGAAACTAATGACAGATAATGCAGTGGTAATAACAATGTAAAGAGCCGTAATCAATGCTACTTTCGTTAGTTCAGTTGCACGAATCTTCGCAACCATCTTTTTTTCGCTTTTTAACATAATAATCTCCTTTGCAAGGTTCTACCTTGGTAATAACTACGGCCAAAGGATGGGACATACTGCCCTACGAAGTGCCGTAGTGTGGCTATGCCACTATTTTATTTTCTTATTTAATAATCCAACCGCCATCGATTGGAATAATATCTCCTTGAAGATAACTTGCTTGTTGACTTGCTAAAAATAAGGTGAGAGAAGCTACTTCTTCTGGCTTTGCCCAACGCTTAGCTGGTGTTTCTTCGGCCACTTTCTTTGCTATGGCACCGTCGCCTGCAAAATCTGCCGCATTCATCGGCGTATCAATTGCTCCTGGCGCAATCCCATTCACTCGAATTCCTTTGTCCGCATAATCAAGAGCTAATTGTTTAATAAAACCAACAATCGCATGCTTACTCATGGTATAACCGATGCCACCACCGCCAGCCACCATGCCCGCTATGGAGGTCATGGGGATTACCACACCACTTTTATTTGCTAACATTTGTGGCAGGACTATTTTTGTAAGTATGAAAAAGCTTTTTACATTGACTTCAAAGATTTTGTCAAACAATTCTTCCGATGTTTCCAGCAATGGGCGATAGCCGTCTAAAATCCCTGCCGTATTCAGCAAGATATTAATCGTGCCGAACGCTTGGTTACACTGCTCAACTGCGTGGATTAAGTCCTCTTGCCTACGAACATCCCCAACCATATAACCAAAACTTTCTGGAAAATTCATTTTTAAGTCCAGTAAACTTCCAAGCTGACGATCAAAGGCAAATACCTTCGCTCCTTGTTCCAAAAAAGCAGTTGCTTGCGCAGCTCCAATTCCTGAAGCTGCTCCTGTCACAAAGACAACCTGCTCATGGAATTCTGAATAAATAATTGTCTTCATTATTTAACAATTTTCCAATCATCCGCCAGAATATCACACACTGCCGGCGCAAAGCTAGAAAATCCTTCGTCACTTGTCTTGATTAATAAATAAGGTGTGACAGGAATTCCTTCGAACGTATCGTTACTTACTAAAATAACAAACTCTTCCGTTCCACTCCAACCGTTGCGAATAATTTTTTCACCATTTTTCAACTTTGGTAAAACTTCTTCAAACGTCATAAAATCCCTCTTTTCTATTGATTATATTTTCCACATAAGTGTTCTAGTCAACAAAATGTATTATAACATTCTTCAAGGGAAAATTTGAACTTCTTAACATAATTATCAGCCATTAAAGAAAAGATTCCATTCAAAAATTGAATGGATGGGTTAGATAAACCCTAATAGTTGCCAAGTATCCGATATAAATTATATGATAAATAGAAATAAGCTTTGGGATTCAATATGCGTTATATGCGAATGAAAGGAGAAAAATAGTGATGGAATATCCGTTACATCTCATGAATGAAGTAAAAGAAAAAACAAAATCATTTCAACTGGAAGGTTTCCTAGCGGGAAAAGGTCCTAGAAATGCAATTGCGATGTTGGTGGGTGAAGCTCCTGGCCGCACAGAACTCGTAACCAAAGTTCCTTTTAGCGGACAGGCTGGAAAAGAGCTTGACGCAGAACTCGATAAGGCAAATCTTAGCCGAAACGATCTCTATATTACCAGTGCTGTTAGAAGTCGACCGTTTCGGATCAAAACAAGAATAGACAAAAATGGTTCGATCATAACCAGCCATCCAAACCGTACGCCTACTAATGGTGAAGTAATGGCATTTGCTCCATTATTAGATTTTGAAATTCAAGAAATCCAACCAAAAATCATTGCTCCAATGGGAAACATTGCATTAAAACGGCTGTTGGGCAATCAATACAGAATCTCTGCTTATCATGGACAAATTCTGAATCTGCCAATTTTTGAAATTTCAGAAGATCGTGCACGCTATGAAAAGACAAAAGAAAGTTACACCATTCTCCCTATTTATCATCCAGCAGCGATTCTTTATAACCGGACTTTAAAAGAAGTGATTGCAGCAGATTGGAGTCATTTGGTTGAAATGATTAAAAAAGAAAGCAGTGAGTAATTTTTAATAAAAAAGCAGGCCACTTTATTTTTATAGCTACTAAGAATCATTATGTTTCTCTTGAAAGCCCCGTGTAAAGAATATTTTTACCTCTGCAATAGCCGTCTATAAAATTTAAGATATTTTCGGTATAACAAAGCTATAAAGAAAAACGAATGCCCTGCTGCTATTTTCATTAGCAGTGGACATTCGTTTTTTACGATTTATAGGCATTATACCAATGATAGGGTTGTAGTTCTTTTAATGCTTTAAATTCTAGGTTATTATTTGAATTTGTTACTGCCGCTTTTACATTTTCACCCCAGTAAAACAACCTTTCTTGACATACACCACAAGGACTTAAAATGACATATTCAGCATTCTCATCTTCTCGTACCACACAAATCGTATGTGTCACTTCCGTATTTAATTTATGCGCTTCGAGAATCGCACCTGTTTCAATGCACAGTTCTGTAGAAGCAACCAGAACGTCTGGTGCTACACTAGTTAAGATTTCTCCATTTTTCGTATACATAGCCGCAGCACTACCCCAACCCGTGGGATATCTTTTTTCTATCAAATCAATTGCTGCTTGATAAAGTTTTTGTTCGATATTCAAGTTCAGAGCTCCTTTTGCATTTTTTAAGCTGAGAATTTTTTAAAATTAATAACCCTAGAGAGAATCTTTTCCATCAGTATTACTGTCATACAATACTGCATCAATTGATAATTCATCATAAGCTAGATCATAAATATCTAAAAGCTGTTTAATGTAACTCATCTTTCTCCAGTTCGACATAGAAAAATAAACATATATCCCTGGCACTACTTCTTTATAATTAGCATTCGAAGTACTAGAAAATATTCCCTCTACGCCAGATTTTATTGAAGAGTTTAATCTTGTCATTTCTATGAGTGGGTTAGAATTAATCTCCGCTAAATGCTTAATCACATCTATAAAGAAATCTTTCCAAGTCTCTACCGGATGATATTCATCATTCAAAAAACTATACCCTTTTATCTGGTAATTTGTAAATTTTTGTTCTCCATCAAAGATAATCATTGATCTTTCATGAACTGAAGGTTTAAATGCTGGATTAGGATAAGGCCAAATTTTTAGAGAGGTCTGAATTAACTCATTGGTTCTTTCATTTATTTCTGTTTCTCCCCAGGTTTCTGCACGTGCAGGAATTTTATTTAAATTAACAAAATGACTTTCTTTAAATCCCTTCTCCATGTTTTGCTTGTCTTTAAATGGTCTGTTACTATATTTACTATTATAAGCAGTTATAGTTAAATTTCCCAGAGTGTTTAGATAGTTGGTCTGAATTTTCTTATAGTCTGGTCCTAAATCTTCAATCCATTGTCTGCTTAATTTTTGTGGCAGAATATGTTCAATACTATACTCTTGATTTTGAATACCTTCGTAAATTTGTAAAGACTCGAAATGATCATAGTTTTCCAGCCTTTCAAAAAGGTATGTTCGAAACTGTGAGTTTATATTGTACAAATCTCTTGAAGAAAGGTTCTCAATAAGTTCATTATCTGTAGGGAACTTACCGGTATTTATTTTTGTGAGGAGAAGATAACTAATTACTTCAGAAGGTGTAGCTAAAGCTTCATCTTCTTTCTCAAGTATCTTTTTCATATCTCTATACAATACAGAGATAATTTTATTCAATGAATTTGATGGTAGTTTAGTAATCATTCTTCTAGCAATATAAGATTCTAATATATTGAAAATCTTTGCTACTTCTTTTCCATTCAATTGGTGTTGGTTGTAATCATGTAAGATGGCCATTAAGAAAGGCCTTATAACTGTAACCTGTAAATGGTTGAGTCGTTTTAGAATATCATCAATCTCTTTATTATCCGTTACTGATCCTAAAATCTGTTGATACGCATATGAGTAGTCTGAAAGTTCATCAAAAAAGCTTCGTTTGTCTGAGCACTTACTTTGATAAAAATAAACAAAGGTTTCATATACTTTAGAAAGATTAGGATATTTACCATTTTTTAATGTCAAATAATCTCTAAAAAATGAACTAAGTTGAAAGTTAGTACGATTCTCTATCGGCTCCCAGTAATTTTCAAATAAAAAAAGCTGTTCTTTCTGACTTTCATTCATCAACAAAAAATTACGAATCTTATCAGCATCAGTTAAGTCTACACCTGTAGAATTTAGACTTTCAAAAATAAGCTGAGGATTATCATCCGGAGAATTCAAATTCACAACCATTACTTGTAACTTTTGAATGGAATTCATAAGTTGATCAAGAGATATTGGAAGGTTAGTAATTGCAGTATAAAAATATTCATAGTTCAAAGTTAGGTTAGAATTATTAATATGAAATTTTCCGTCCCCAAACAGCCTTTTATACGCATTATAGTCTCTAGGATTTGAACGTAACTTAAACTTATCAACTTCCCTACTAAAGCTATCTTCTAAAAATGCATCATTAATATTATTTGGATTGATTCTCTCACCAGTAGTTTCATTGTCAGTCATCCAATTTTTCATTGCTAGTAACAATAATGAAGTTGTAGTAATACGCTGTTGGCCATCAATAACGATAATGTCTTGTGAATAATCGCCTGGCTTTACAACGATACTTCCAAAAAAATGAGTTTTTTTGTCTTCATTTTCTAGGTTAATTAAATCATTTAATAATCTTTCACAGTTTTCTTTTTTCCAGTCATAATTTCTTTGATAGACAGGAATAATAAATTTTGTTCCACCTCTTAAGTACTCTAATAAATAGCGAACATTTCCTTCCATGGTTGCCTTCCTTATCTTTTCTATATATTCTTTTACCACAAATATTGCTGTTATAAATTTTTTAAGGTTATCTTTGTTGCAATGGTAAAATTTCTTCTTGAATAATATCTTCTAATTCCTGACGAACATGTTTCCAGTATCGCAATTTAGAAACTGGTTTTTCTGTTGTTTTTTTATATTCTTCATAATCGGCTGAACTTCTCAATTCACTTTCTCCACTTTGCTTTTCTTTTTTAGGATTATAGTTAGCTATAACATACGCTAGATTTCCTTCTTCCACATGCCATTTTTGAGAAAAATCCTGCATAACATTATATTTTGTATCTTCAATCATGTCTTGTAATAGATAAGATACATTTTGATCACGATAATGCTCAGGATTTTGGCGAATGCTGTTCCACAGATTTTGCATCAGGTTCGCTAATTTAGGATTATTTCTGGATAAATCTTCAATGTATTTATTAACTTCTGTAGCTGCTTTTTCATCTTCTTTAGCAATTAGCTCATATTCATCACTTCCGCTTGGAACAAAGGCTTGAATCAACATTAAAATATATTCATAGTTAATTTCTTCCGTTTTTACTGACTCTAACTCATAAGCAATATCAATTTCAATTGGATCATCATCTTTAGGATCACCCTTAATTTTTTCCAGTGCATTTACATACTTGCCGTTGAGTTCTTCGATTTCCGATATTTCAATCGGGAAAATTGTCCCCATTTGTTCTTCATCAAAATCCGTATATACTTGAACAGCTGCGAATGTTTTGTCCATTGTTTGATAAGCTTTCACGAATCTCTTTAGTTCCACAAGGCTCATTTGATCAATCTCTATTGGGGTAGAAACAACTTCTCTTAATTCACCAATAGCCGCAATAAATGCTATCCGTGCCTCTTCCCATGTTGGAGCAAGCACATCGTTTTCTCCACCGTTAGAATATAGAACTAAAGCTTCTTTTACCTTCTTCTCAAATGTATTAGGCGTTTGGAAGGTGACGATTTGTCCGTATTTTTTATATTTATCAAACAGTCGATTGGTACGTGAAAAAGCTTGAATCAAATCATGGGCCTTCATTGGTGGACGATCAATGAAGAGTGTTGATAGACTCGGAGCATCAAAACCTGTCAACAAACGATCTACCACAATGACAATGTCCAACTGTTCTGCACGGGCCAAATACTTGTCCTTCTTACGTGACAATCGATCATTTACATTACGATTGTAAGCTCGAATTGTTTCGATTGTATAGCTTGTTTCGAACTCTTCATTATAATCTCGAATGGACTCTTTCATCTTATCTTGATTGACAATAGAAGCATCTTCATTTTCAGAAATCGAATACGTTATTGCAACTTTCGGAAAGTCAGGCAATACGCGTTTTGTTTCTTCATCAATTTTAACGGATGCCTCTCCTGCTTTTACCTGTTTTATTAAATCATAATAGCGTTGTGCTTGAGCAATGGAGGATGTCGTCAAAAGAGAATTAAATGTTTGACCAGATCCTTTTGAAAATCCTAATTTTTTGCGTGATTTATTAATAATGGAATCGATGACTTGAAGCATATGCTCTTCATCCTCATAGACACTTTTGGGTAAACGAGCTTCTTTATCTTCCAATTCAAGCAATTCAACCTCTGATTCGTCTATTCCTTCTAGAGCAATGATAGTCTTATCTAGTTGCTCTTCAGAAAAAGTCGATTTATATTCCACCTGAAAACCTAAAACTGCATTGTCATGGATGGCTTCTTTTACCGTATATTCATGGAGCCGCTCCCCATACTGTTGTTTGGTAGTTCTTGGTAAATCACCTACTGCTTGCTTTGCATTCTCAAGAAAAATAGGTGTTCCCGTAAATCCATACCATAATGATTGCACAAAAAACTCTTCAATTTCTCGTTTTTTTGCAGGGCTAACTGCACGATGGCATTCATCGACAACAAATGCAATTTTAAGTTGGGTCATTTGTTCGTAACGTTTCGTACCTTCTTGATTTGCATAGCGTTTCATTACATGATTTAATTTCTGGATCGTTGTCACCACTACACTACGATCGTCAGAGAGTAACTTTTTAATAAGATCCTTTACGTTCGCAGTTTCATCAATCTCAATCACATCATTCTCAGCATAAGATGTAAAAGATGCGGTCGTTTGTTGATCTAAGTCTACGCGGTCTACAATAAAAATTGTTTTATCAATTGAGGGAATTTGTAAAAGGTTACGGGCAACTTTATAAGACGTTAATGTTTTCCCAGAACCTGTTGTATGCCATACATATCCAGATTGATGCTGCCCGGATGCTTTTTTTACGGCTTCAATGGCATGTATTTGATAAGGTCTTAATAAGATTAGCCCCTTTTTCTCGTGATCAATCACTGTGTATTGGGTTATCATTTTATGCGCCATAGGAATTGACAAAACATTCTCGGCAAACTCTAAATAATCATTCACTGACACATTTTCTTCATCTACCCACTTTGTTAAAAATTGTTCGTTTAATTTTGTATCTTGTGCAGATGCGATATAACGGGTATCCGTACCATTACTGATAACAAACATTTGCAAAGTAGAGTAAATACCAGTAAACTTTCCCTCTTTCAGATATTTTTTTATCTGACGAAACGCATCCATAAAAGGATGATTGCGGTTCTTTAATTCAATATGAATCATTGGCAAACCATTTATCAAGAGAGTAACGTCAAAACGTCTGTTCAAATCTTCTATAGATCGTTTGTCTGATTTAAACTGGTTAATTACTTCATAAGAAGAAATTCCTCCAGCAATATCTTGTCGATTGATGACACGCAAACGAATCGTGCCAAGTGTTGCGTCTTCCCGTTGCACTTGCACTTTAGCCACGCCATTTTCTCCTGCCAACCACTTTGCTGCTTCATAGAAGCTGGAAAAGTTCAGTTGATTTTGAATTTGCCGAAATTCTTGTTCAGTTAATGGAGTATCGTTCAGTACATCTTTATTATTTACTTCTAATTTTTGACGAAAATTCTCCCATAACTCATCTTCCGTATGTAAATCATTGCGATACGTCCACTGAGAATCGCCACTTATCAACTTATTAATTAAATTATCCTCTAACACTTGTTCTGGAGTAAACTTTAGCAACAAAAGCCCCTCTTTTCTATCCATTAGTCTATTAAAATAAGTATATCATTTTGGATTAGGATTTAGTGAAATAAATTACATAATGTTGATTTATTGTGTGGTTGCGATTGGGAACAGCGTAAGTTTCGAGAGATGGTAGAAAGTTTTGAATATGGTTTGAATTCTTCAGCTACTGAATATGACGGTGAAAATAAATATATTCGTATAACAGATATAGATGACAGTAGTCGTGAATTCATACAGGCAGGATTGACATCTCCTAATACTGATTTGGAGAAAGCAGATAATTATTTACTCAAGCATGGTGATATTTTATTCGCGAGGACTGGAGCCAGTGTTGGTAAATCATATAGATATCACGAAAAGGATGGAAAAGTATATTATGCTGGTTTTTTAATCCGTGCACGCGTAAAAAGTGAGTTTGATTCTGAATTCATTTTCCAGAATACGTTAACAGTGTCATATGATAATTTTGTTCGGATAACCTCTCAACGCTCGGGACAACCTGGAATCAACGCTAATGAATATGCTTGCTTTGAATTTTTTGTGCCAAGTAAACATGAGCAAAGTCAAATTGGAAAATTGTTCAGACAGATCGATAATACTATCGCTCTTCATCAGCGAAAATTAGAAACATTGAAGCAATTGAAGAAAGGCTTTTTGCAGAAATTATTCCCCAAAAATCAGGAAAACGTGCCGGAAATACGGTTTGCAAATTTCCAAGCAGAGTGGGAACAGCGTAAGCTAGATGAAATATCTGATAAAGTTACCGAAAAAAATATAAATAATGAATTCACTGAAACTTTAACTAATTCGGCAGAATATGGAATTATTAATCAGCGTGAATTTTTTGATAAAGATATATCAAACAAAAAGAATTTAAACGGATATTACGTTGTTCGAAAAGATGACTTTGTTTACAATCCAAGAATTTCTAATTATGCACCAGTTGGACCAATTAAACGGAATAAACTAGGAAGAACTGGGGTAATGTCTCCACTTTACTATATTTTTAGGACACATAATATTGATAAAACATTCTTAGAATATTATTTTGATACAACTATTTGGCATCGATTTATGAAATTACAGGGGGACTCTGGGGCACGAGCAGATCGTTTTGCAATTAAAGATTCTGTTTTTAAGACAATGCCTATTCCGTCTCCAAGTATTGAAGAACAAGAAAAAATCGGATGCATCTTCAAAGTTATAGATGACACCGTCGCTCTTCATCAGAAGAAACTAGAACAACTACAATTATTGAAAAGTGGTCTTCTACAAAAAATGTTCATTTAATTTCTTTAATATTTTAAAATCTCCTAATATGTAGAATAGATGAGCAATCATCAAACTACATTAGGAGGTTTTTTTATTGGTCAATAGGAAAAGAAAAACACAATTGTTTCATGATTACTTCGAAGAATGGGTGGAATTATACAAGGTCGGAGCGGTGAGGAAAGTCACCTTGGACAAGTATTATATGACTCATCAGAGAATTGTAGAGCTAGCATCGGACTTACGTTTGTGTGATCTAAGTAGAACTACTTATCAAAGATTATTGAACAGTTATGCATTAACTCATGAAAAACAAACAACAATGGACTTTCATCATCAAATTAAAGGTGCTATTCTGGATGCACTTGAAGAAGGGTTAATCGATAATAACCCTACACGGAAGATTATTATTAAAGGTAAAGAACCAAAAGAGAAAAGACCGAAATTTTTAAACCAATTCGAATTGCAATCTTTATTAAAGCAGTTAAATTTAACCAACGAACTAAATTGGGATTGGTTTATTTTACTTGTTGCTAAAACTGGACTTCGTTTTTCTGAAGCATTAGCACTTACCCCACAAGATTTTGATTTTTTTAATCAAAATTTGTCGGTAACTAAGACTTGGAATTATAAAAATAGCATTGGAGAATTTCAACCAACAAAAAATGAATCTTCCAATCGAAAAATTCCGATTGATTGGCAAACAGCAATGCAGTTCTCACAGTTAGTAAAAGATTTAGACGAAGAAAAACCAATTTTTGTTATGAACAGAGTGTTTAACTCCACGATAAACAATCGACTCAAAGTATTATGTACAAAAGCAGATATTCCAATCATTACAATCCATAGCTTAAGACATACTCATGCATCATTACTACTTTTCGCCGGTGTTTCAATCGCGAGCGTTGCAAGAAGACTAGGACATTCTAGCATGACTACAACCCAAGAGACTTATTTACATATTATTCAAGAATTGGAAAATCAGGACAATGATAAAATTATTCGTCATTTAGCTATGCTTGTATAAAATATTATTATTTAATTCAAAAACTCCTATCAATTTCATTGGTTAGATGATTTGATAGGAGTTTTTCGAGAATAACTTGATATTTTTAAATAAACATCTTTTGTAGAAGCCCATTTTTTATATTTCGTAATTGTTCTAATTTGTTCTGATGAAGGTCGATAGTATCATCTAAAGACTTGAAGAAGGCACCGATTTTTTGTTGCTCATTCTTATCAATGGGTAACTGTAGTGTCAATTCTTTAACAATACTTCCTGATAAATTTCCTTGACCACCTTGCAAATAGGTCGCAATAATTGAGTCCTTTTGTTTTTTAAACCATTGAGTTATTAAGTATGAATCATCATCTTCTTTAAGTTTAATGGCTAAGATCGCTTGATTAATTGCTCCATTAATTTTAGAAATACCAACTTCTCCACTTGTTGCACCGTATAAGGCATATAAAATATCACCTTTTGATACCATTTTGGCTGATGAGTTATTTAAACCTTCTTCTGTTATGAATAGCTCAGTTTTATCATCATTTATTTCACCGGATCGAATGAATGGAATATTACCACCATAATACATCTTATTTCCAGCGCCCGGAGTACCACCTGAATAACTTTCAGTAATTTCCCCCAACTTACGCTGTTCCCACTCTTCTTGGAAATTTGCAAACCGAATTTCCGGCACGTTTTCCTGATTCTTGGGGAACAATTTCTGCAAAAAGCCTTTCTTCAATTGCTTCAATGTTTCTAATTTTCGCTGATGAAGAGCGATAGTTTTTTCTATACGAAGCAATAAACTTCCAGTTTTAACCTGTTCTTCGTACGAAGGAAATAATGTTGTAAAGTTCATAATATTTTTGACACTGATACCAAAAACTTTCATACCTGTACCTACTCTATATCCATGTCTTCTAAACGTTTGGGTATTTATCAGGTAATACAAATAAATAGAGTCTACTTCTATAGGTCTAATTGCTATTGTGTGGAGACCAGCAACAATTTGAAAAGCCATATCTTCTATTATAATTGATGGTGTAGCTATTCCTTGATAATCTTCAGAAGCATCTGCAAGAATTAAGTCTCCTTTTTGTAGACTTTCATATATGCCATTTTTAATAGTTGGTAAATTTGATTTTCTTGTAATTTTATCAGCTACTTTTGTATGTATGTCACCGTAATGTATATACTTGATTCCAGTCTCCTCTGATGTTTCAACATCTCGCGAAAGTGAGTATGACTTTAGTCTATCAACCATATCTCCAAGCTTACGCTGTTCCCACTCATCTTCGAACCCTTTAAACCTTACCACTGGTGCTTTTTTATCCAAGGAAAACACCTTCCTTAGATTCCATCTTTGTGAGGAAGTTAATAAATTGGTCTAGTTCTTCTTGTGCTTCGGGAGTGGTCGCGGTTAATTCTTGTACCATTTCGATAAGAGCTGCATTGGATTCTTCGATTTGTTTATCAATTTCTTCAAGCTCTTTTGCAACTTCAGCCAATGAGATTGGCTCTTCCTCCTCAAATGTATCTACATAACGAGGAATATTTAAATTAAAATCATTTTCAATTATTTCATCAAAGGATGCTAAGTGAGAGTATTTTTCAATGTCTTTTCTTTGTCTATAAGTATCCAAAATCTTTTGAATATGCTGATCTTCTAGGTTATTTTGATTTTTAGCTTTCGTGAATTCATTAGAGGCATCAATAAACAGAACGTCTTTTGACTCTCTGTTTTTCTTTAGAATAATAACAGTAGTTGGAATACTGGTATTAAAGAAAATATTTGCTGGTAGTCCAATAACAGTGTCAATAGCCCCATTTTCCAATAGAATCTTCCGAATTTTCCCTTCAGAAGCTCCACGGAATAATACTCCATGTGGCAGAACAATTGCCATCACCCCTGTATCTTTCAAATGATAATAACCATGCAATAAAAATGAAAAGTCAGCCTTTGATTTAGGAGCTAGGACACCATATATAGAAAAACGTGGGTCATCTAAAAATCCTTTGTCTGCAGTCCACTTTGCACTATAAGGTGGATTCATTAATACTGCGTCGAAGTTTGTTGGCTCTTCTGTCGGCCAATCTGCATCCAATGTATCACCATTATGAAGATGTTGGTTTGCAACATCTACTCCGTGCAGTATCATATTCATACGAGCCAGGTTATAAGTTGAAGTATTTAACTCTTGACCAAAATAATTGATTGTTCCAGGTTCATTAGAGTATTTTTTAGCATTTAATAAAAGTGATCCTGACCCCATTGCAGCATCATAGACACTAAAGCCTTTTTGGTCCTCTTTTCCCGTTAGAACAATCTGAGTCATCAAAGTAGAAATTGATTGGGGAGTATAGAACTCACCAGCTTTCTTACCTGAATCTGAGGCAAATTGACCGATTAGATACTCATAAGCATCTCCAAGAGCATCCCCTTTATGCGCAATATCTAAGGTAGCCAATTCCTTCATAACTGCAGAAATTGTTTGATTTTGTTTTTGAGCTGAAGCACCTAGCCGTTTGGAATATAAATCAACATCTTCAAATAGGTTTTCAAATAATTCACTACTTTGTTCAATATTCCGGAAGCCTTGTGCTAAGTCTTCTAATTGAAATCTACCTTTATGAATTCTTTGAACAAGCGCAGTAAATGTTAAATTTGGTTCTAAAGCGTAAGAAAAATCATATCTTAATCCTTCAATTAAATCTTCTTTAATTTCCGGGTCATTGAATGCGTCTACATAGATTTGCTGAGCTTCATTTAAATCAGAAACATTTTCCTCTAATAAATCCACCGCA
The DNA here is from genome assembly GCF_003955755.1 of Jeotgalibaca ciconiae. NCBI lineage: Bacteria > Bacillati > Bacillota > Bacilli > Lactobacillales > Carnobacteriaceae > Jeotgalibaca > Jeotgalibaca ciconiae. Next base: position 2,935,787 of record NZ_CP034465.1, read on the forward strand.
TGATAAAGCATTCTATCAGATAAATACTTATAAAAAATAAGCCCTAACAAATAGTTCTTATACTCACTAGCATCCATTTTTGAACGCAAAATATCAGCGCTATTCCATAGCGCTTGGTATAGTGTCTTTGATTGTTTCTCTTCCATAAAATGCTCCTTTAATATTCCTTATTTTTAGTCATATAATTCCTATTATACCTTACGCTTTAATAAAGCGAAAGTAAGCTTTAGATTTTTAAAAAAATGGCTCAGCGATGGCGTGTACGCCTTCATCATTGAGCCATTTTTTCTATCACTTTAATTTCTCTCTCTCAAAAATAAAGCTAATATCTTCCATCCAATCAAGTATCTTTGAATCCCTTCGCTCCATCCCAATACGGTTAAACATCCAGCTGCACATATGCTGTCTCTTACTATCAGTAATCTCTGTTTTCCACATTAGTAAACAAACAAGCGTGCAATCTCTTTGCTCCAATGGCAAACTTCTATTACAATCAATCTCACAATACAAAGCCTTATCATAATTAACTAGGACATATTGTTCATTTAACTCTTGCCACATTGCAGGTAATCTTTCATACCAACATTCATCTAACATGTAGTAGCCGCCTCTATCTTGGTAGCTTAGTAAATGTTCCGTGTAATCTTCATAATCTTTCCTCAAATAATAGTCATCTATTAAATTCGGATCATCCGTATCAAGAATATCAATTATAAAATAATCATTCAGATTGGAAAAACGATCCCCTTTCCACTCATCTTTTAACAATATCAATAATTCATAAAGATAACTATTTCCTGACCACGAATGTTCCCTTTCTTTAAACCCCTGTCCATAATTAAGCGGACTAAAGTGAAACTTCTTACTGACATTATGGATTGAATAATAAAGTCCTGGCATACAAAACACCTCTTCTGTTTTTATTTTACCAACACCTATAACATACGTGTTTTCTGTATTTTCCATTTTAAAAGTTTGTTCCCCTTTACAATTCGAACATATGTTCCTATACTAGAAGTAATATAAAAACTTATCGAAAAGGAGGCGGGTTCTTTATGGATTCAACCGGAGTATTAAAAAGAATGTTTGGTGAATTCGAGTTATCGCGATTAGAAGAATGGAATAAGGATTATGAAGGTATCATTTTTAATACGAATGATTCAAGACTCACAGTAAGAAGTCGATTAGCTAAGAAAACACCCAAAAAGGCGGTATATTTTGTATCTTTCTGGGAAAAAAACGAATCTGGAAATAATGTGGCATTTAAATATGATAATAGTCCTGAATTACTTGCTATAGTCATTATTGACTTAAATAGACAAGGCATTTTTCTTCTAGATAAAGATGTTTGTGTTAAGAGAAACATTTTATCTAATGAAAAACAATCAGGGAAAATGGCTATGAGGTTTTACCCACCTTGGTGTTCACGGCTAAATGCCACCGCTCAGAAAACGCAGGCATGGCAACTAAACTACTTTAAAGATTATTCAAAGTGAGCGCCTAAGGAGGATTGATGGTGATGTTTGATTATTCATTGGAAAGAAGCGAGGATATTCTTTGCATCGATGTAAAATCATTTTTCGCTTCTGTGGAGTGTGTCGACCGGGGCTATCACCCACTCAAAAAACTCTTAGTTGTGATGAGCCATGCTGAAAATGCAGGAGGTTTGGTTTTAGCAGCCTCACCGATGGCAAAAAAAGTACTCGGCATTAGTAACGTCTCTCGTAAATATGAAATTCCGCCCCACCCCGAGTTAGAAATCGTGCCACCCAGAATGAATCGCTACATTGAAAAAAACACAGAAATTAATCATATTTATCGAGAATATGTGAGCGATGAAGATTTGTATATTTACAGCATTGATGAATCGTTTTTATCGATTCGTCCTAGTTTAGAATTATTTAAAACAAATTCGGCCTATGAGCTAGCTAAAATGATTCAACGTCATGTTTATCGACAAACTGGTTTATACGTAACGATCGGAATCGGCGATAATATGCTGCTTGCCAAACTAGCTTTGGACAATGAAGCAAAAAATAATAAAGATTTCATTGCTGAATGGCGATACGAAGACGTACCGAACACCGTTTGGAAAATCAAAGAATTATCCGATATGTGGGGAATTGGCAGACGGACAGAACAAAACTTGATTAATTCAGGAATTTACTCTGTTTATGATTTAGCACACACGAATTTCTATCACTTAAGGCAGACCATGGGAGTTATTGGAGAGCAACTTTATGCGAATGCATGGGGGATTGACCGTAGTAATATCCGGATACGATACAAACCGTTAGAAAAAAGTTACGGAAATTCTCAAGTATTGCCTAAAGATTATACAAATCGGAACGAAATAAAAATCGTTATCCGAGAAATTGCAGAACAAGTCGCAACCAGGATTCGAAAACGACATTGCCAAACTGGCTGTGTGAGCTTGTATATTGGCTACTCGCAATATGAAATTGAACGAGGCTTTTCTCGGCAGATGAAAATTCCTGTTACTTCCAATTCAAAAAAGCTTATTCAATACTGCTTGCAGTTATTTGATAAACATTATGGGGGACAAGCTGTTCGGAATATCGGTATTTCCTATTCAAAACTCTCCTATACGACCGATATTCAATTGGACTTATTTGAAGATCCCGAGCAGCAAATCGCCAACGAGCGTTTGGATTACTTGGTAGATAAAATCAGGAAGAAATATGGATTCAAATCATTAATGCATGCCAGCAGCCTACTGGAAGGCGCAACAGCAATTGATCGCACCAGCTTAGTTGGCGGGCATGCTGGCGGAATGGATGGGATGAAATGACAAAGTATTTAAATGATGAATATCGTGATCGTGGAATGAAAAAATGGGGTGGTTTTTTTTTATCCGAGCACTCTTCCGAACAAGAAATATATGCTCAGAAACAATTAAAGATAAATAGCCAAAAACCTCAGATGGAAACTTACGAGATCGGAAGGATCCTGCAAGAAGCTAAAATTAAGAACAGGAAAATTGCAATTCAACTGGAAGCAGTCGACAGCGAAGGAAATTATTATGATGATGTAATAGGTTTTTTGAAAGGTGCGGATTCCATGGGCATATATGTTGAAAATGAAAAGATTCATTATGATGAAATAAGAAACGTAGAGTTGGTGGACCATATGAAATGGAGTGAATAAGTATAATTATTTCGAGGATTCAACCTCCAAAATTATCGTTAATCATTAATTTTTTATTGAATCTTATTAATTTTAGTCATATAATACATGTAACCAGATTAAGGAGTGATATCTTATGAATATGAAAAGGTTTCAGGTTGTATGTAAAGTAGCTGCTGTCTTATTAAAAATCTTAGCTATTATGGCATTATGCATGGTGGTGTTCGGGCTTTTCTTTATACTTTTCACTAAATCCAATATGTATTTTACTATTGATGTTTCAAGTAGGAGCTTTATTTTCTTTGTAAAAAACCATCCTACTGAGGCAGAAGAAAATTTGGCTGCTCTTATTCTATCTCCTCCACTTTTAATCGTTTCTGCTTATACTTTTTGGAGAGGTAGTTCACTTTTTGAACGATTAATGGATGGAGGCACTCCTTTTTCATTTGATTTTGCACAATCAGTCAAGGGGCTTAGTCTTATTATTATGATGATGGATATTTTAACTCCCTTGCTCTATTCACTCATTTTAACGATTATTATGAAAGCTGGACATTATTTTACATTTGGCTTATCTAGCTATTTTTTTATTGGTCTCCTCCTCTATATTGTAGCAGAGATTTTACATTACGGAGTCAACTTGCAACAGCTATCCGATGAGACTGTTTAAGGAGGTTCGAGAATGCCAATCATTATAAATCTGGACCAAGTCATGGCTGAGAAAAAAGTACTGCTAAAAGATTTGGCTAATGAAATCGGAATCTCCAATGTAAATCTATCAAAGCTCAAAACTGGTAAAGTAGCTGCTATACGTTTTTCAACACTTGAAGCGATTTGTAAAGCCTTGAATTGTCAGCCAGGAGATATTTTGGAATATGTAAACGAAGAAAGTAGGAATCCTCAAAATGAGCATGAAAGATAAATAATATTTTTATTGTAAAATCGATGTCCTATATAGAGGTGATTACATGGAACTATTAAAAAAACAATTTGCAATCGACTTAGGTTGTCCGGTGTCGGCATTTGAGAATAATGAAAATTTGTTCATAACGGCAAATGCTAATAATGATATGCGTTACTGGACCAGAAATAACGGAACAATTATTTGTCATGAGGGACATATTTATTGTCGGACGGATAACAGCGAACTTACCAAAAAATTGCAAGAAACATATCAAACAACGCCTGCCGACTGGTTCACAGAGGTAAAGAATATTAAGAAATTGACAACTATTTTAAGTGAGTTCAATTATGAAATTATCAATGCTTCCCCTTTTTTAATCCCTTGCAAACAATCAGTGGAATTCATGGAAAATGAACATTTTGTGTATTATTCTGAAGAAGAAATAGAACAATTTAAAGGCGATAAACGATTTTCTCAGTCCTTCTGCTTTAGTGAAACTGACCCGGATAAAATAGCCATTGCTTACGTAGAAAATGGCGAGATTTTAGCTATGTCCGGTGCTAATAAGAACGGCCGACATACTTGGGAAATCGGCATTGAAATCATTGGAAATCATCAAGGGAAAGGTTTAGCGACACGATTGGTTAGAGCAATTACTCAAAAGATTATTGAATTGGGCCAGGGTGAGATTCTTCCCATTTATGGCACTCAATTCACCCACACAAAATCAATGAACGTTGCCATTAGAGCTGGCTATAAATTAGGCTGGACAGAGATTATGATTGCATCGTCTTTTACTAGGATATGATTAACATGTTGGGCTATTAATCCCAATATTCCATTATGAAAATCTATACTTTCTAGATTCATCGAAACTGTGATCAGTGTATTCTACTTTTCTAACTAAAGACCTGTTGAGAAATTTTATAAACTTTTTATTTACTTAAAAGGTACTCGCTTCCGTTTGTTTATTCTTACTTTTATTTTAACTATAATCAGATAGATGGTGGAAGAAACGAAACCGAAAAAACCAACATATAAAAGAAACCTTCCTAATGGATAATTCAATGCTAGCTCTTTTTGTACTCTTAATAGTTCTTCGCTGCCTATAGTATCAAAATCTTGAATCGGAATGAGAATTGTCCACAAAAAGTAACCAACAACGATGGCTATGACAGATAGCACCTGACATAAATGCATCCAATTTTTTGCACTTCTATTCATTGTGTAACCTTCTTTCTCTTTTATTTTGGCTGAATTTCATACAAACTATATATTAAAAATGATATTTTTTTCGTAATTATTTTATAAAAATGGTTTACGAAATCATCTGCCTTGATAGGAGAAATAAATCATCCCACCCTGCCATTTCTATATGCAGAGTGGGATGATTATTCTGTTTTTTATCTCTTATACCTTTGAGCTCTCTAAAATACGATCAATTTCAGCTAACTCTTCTGTCGTAAAATCCAGATTATATAATGCCTTTAGATTAGCTTCTAATTGACTAACCCTTGAAGCGCCAATCAACACACTCGAAACGACTGGTTGTCTTAAGTTCCAAGCTAGTGCCATTTCAGCTAAGGTTTGATTGCGTTTTTTAGCCATTTCGTTTAATTTCCGAACAGTATCAAGTGTCGGTTCTACTCGATCTTCTGAAAGAAATGGGCTATCTGTCCGATGAGCTCGAGAGTCTTCTGGAATTCCATTCAAATAGCGATCGGTCAAAAGCCCCTGGGCTAAAGGACTAAAGACAATTGCACCTAATCTTTCCTCTTCCAGTACCTCTGTTAATCCATCCTCAATACTACGATTAAACATATTATAAGCTGGCTGGTGAATGATAAACGGCGTATGCCAATCTTTAAATAATTTCGATATTTTTGCTGTCTCTTCAGGAGAATAGTTAGAAACTCCAATGTAAAGAGCCTTTCCTTGCTTGACCAGTAAATCTAAAGTATGGGCAGTTTCTTCAATTGGTGTATTTGAATCAGGACGGTGATGGTAGAAGATATCAACATAATCTAAGCCCATCCGCTTCAAGCTCTGATCACAACTTGCCACCAAACTTTTCTTTGATCCCCACTCACCGTACGGACCGGGCCACATATAGTAGCCTGCCTTAGACGAAATAATAATTTCATCTCGATAAGCTTTAAAATCTTCTTTAAATAAACGTCCAAAGTTTGTCTCAGCTGAACCTGCAGGTGGACCATAGTTATTTGCCAAATCAAAATGGGTGATACCGTTATCAAAAGCTGTGTGCATAATCTCTCTTTGATTCTCAAGATTATCGACATCTCCAAAATTATGCCAAAAACCTAATGATATTGCCGGAAGTTTTAATCCAGACTTACCCACTTGCCGATACATCATCTTGTCGTAACGTTCTTCGTTTGCTACATACATTGTCATACCCCTTTTCAATTTTAAATGTAAGTGATTTCTTTACCCAGTATAACACTTCAAGTACACTTTAAGTAAAGTAGTATATAACAGAAAGTGGGAAAATAATGAAAGAGACAATTACTTTCACCATAAGTGATGTAAGCAAACAATTTAATCTGCCAGCTTCAACATTGCGCTATTATGAGACGACAGGCCTTCTGTCACATGTCAAAAGAAATGGAAAACATCGTGTTTATAGTCAGGCACATATTAATCGTCTAGACGCAATCCAGTGTTTCAAGCAGACGGGCATGTCTATTAAACAGATTGAAGCCTTCTTTTATCACGAAGATGTGACCCAAAATTACGAGACTTTGATTGACTTGCTGACAGAACAAAGCAACCACATTGAAGCACAAATACAATTATTCAAAGAAAACCAACAACATATTGAAAAAAAGTTGAATTTTTATCAGAAGAAAAAAATTTCCTTTGAATTAGGCCAAACGCCTCCTTCTTGGGATGAACTTGATTGATTAAGCTCAATTTTTTGAATTGCTTCAAATGAATACTTTTGAGAAAAATTGCTCGTTTCAGCTCGAACGTTTTATTTTTAGAAGTGTTGATATCTCTCTTCCATACCATTAAACCCATCTTACTCCATACGTCCTTCATATTTCTTCTCAAACAAAGGGCTGACAGATTTATTTTCATAAACTCGTTTAATTGCATCAGCTAATAGTTCTGAGACAGTCACTTGGACCACCTTATCAAATTGTTTTTCTTCTGGTAAGTAAATCGAATCGGTCACAATAATCTTCTTGATTGGTGATTCTTCTAGACATTTAATCGATGGACCAGAAAAAACGGCGTGTGTCGCGGCTGCATACACATCTGTGGCACCATTTTCTACTAGTTCTTGCGCAGCGGATGTAATAGTTTCGGCTGTATCAATTAAATCGTCAATCAAAATACAGGTTTTTCCGGCCACATCTCCTATGATGTTCACTATATTAGAATCGTCAGCTTCTATCCATCTTTTATCTATAATTGCTATGGGAGTTATTAAATATTCAGCCATTTTTCGTGCACGACTTACCGCACTGTGATTAGTAGCCACGACTACTATCTCTTCTCCAACGATTTTTCGTTCAATGAAATAATCCGCAAGCAAAGAACCGCCCAATAAGTGGTCAACAGGAATATCAAAGAACCCTTGAATTTGGACCGCATGCAAATCTAATGCGATTACCCGAGCTGCTCCTGCTGTCTCCAACAAGTTTGCGACAAGCTTGGCAGTAATCGGTTCTCGGGGAAGAGCTTTCCGATCTTGGCGAGCATATCCATAATAAGGTATCACGACATTTACAGTTTGCGCACTCGCCCGTTTCAACGCATCAATCATGATGAGCGTCTCCATTACATGTACATCTACTGGAGTTGAAGTAGATTGAATCAGATAGACATGTGCTCCTCGAATACTTTCATCGATATCGATACGAGTTTCTCCATCACTAAACCGTGATACGGTCGCTTTTCCCAGTTCCATTCCTAAAGAACCAGCGATTTTTTCCGCCAAAAGACGATTCGAATTAAGTGCAAATATTCTAAAATTTGGTTTTGCTTTTTTATCCAATATGATATCCTCCTTTTAAATGTTTTTTAACCATACTTCTTATCCGTATTATGTATAAATAGTTTAACACATTCAAAGGAATACTCATCACTTTTGTTCTATGATCGCGAAATAAAAAGAACCATTTTCTCTATAATTGGAGAATAAACCCGAAAGATACCCAACACCGCTTGCATCATGAATATATTAAGACAACTATGGATATTTACTCCCATTTATCAGATAAGAGAGAAAATTCGGCCATAGATGCCTTAAACTCATTCTCATCTACTGTGCCAAGATTGGTAGTTAGAAAAGCGGACAAGTCCGCCTTGGCCTATGAAAAAATAGGAAATTTGACCCTGAATGAGCAGCGAAGCGCGCAATGGGGCAAATTTATCTTTTTTTCACTAGGTCTGGACTTGGGAGCTAGACATTGATGGCTGAACTTATAATCCCCTAATCGATAAAAAACGAAAAGAAGCCAGGAACATTGTTATATCAACGTTCCTAGCTTCTTTAGGGCTTTACCCCACACTGCCTTCCATCTCATAAGCAATCAGCCTATTCAGCTCCACCGCATACTCCATTGGAAGTTCTTTGGTAAATGGTTCTACAAATCCCATGACAATCATTTCGGTCGCTTCTAATTCAGTTAGTCCGCGACTCATTAGATAATACAATTGTTCTTCTGAGATTTTTGATACTTTTGCTTCGTGTTCGAGTGCTACATTTCCGTTATGGATTTCGTTGTATGGAATCGTGTCGGAAGTGGATAAATCATCCATGATAATCGTATCACATTCAATATGTGAGATGGATCCTTCTGATTTCTTCCCGAAACGTACTTGTCCACGGTAATTTACTGCGCCGCCATCTTTTGCGATTGATTTTGATACAATCGAGCTGGATGTGTTTGGCGCGTTGTGTAGCATTTTCGCTCCTGTGTCTTGTACTTGGCCCGCACCAGCGAACGCTACAGAAAGCATGGTACCTCTCGCGCCGCGTCCGTTTAAGTATACGCTTGGATATTTCATGGTTGTGTGAGCACCTAAGTTCCCATCAATCCATTCCATTGTCGCATTTTCGTAGGCGTGTGCGCGTTTTGTTACTAGGTTGTAAACGTTATTCGACCAATTTTGAATGGTTGTGTAACGGCAGTAAGCGTCTTTTTTGACAACAATCTCTACAATTGCTGCATGAAGACTGCTTTCCGAATAGGTTGGTGCTGTACATCCTTCTACATAGTGAATGCTTGCGCCTTCGTCTACAACAATCAATGTCCGTTCAAATTGACCGGAACCTTCGTTGTTCATACGGAAATAAGTTTGAAGTGGTACTTCACATTTTACGCCTTTTGGTACATAGATGAAGGTTCCACCTGACCAAACAGCTGAGTTTAATGCTGCTTCAAAATTGTCTGTTGGTGGTACAACTGTTCCAAAATGTTCTTTAAAGATTCTGGATATTCTTTCAAAGCCGTATCCGTATCCGTAAAGACAATTCCTAACTTCTCGAACTCTTCTTTCATGCTATGGTATACAGCTTCTGATTCATATTGAACCGTTGTTCCAGCTAAGTAAGCACGTTCTGCTTCTGGAATCCCAATACGTTCAAAGGTGTCTTTTATTTCTTGAGGAACGTCATCCCAAGTACGAGCAACACGATCCGTTGCTGTTTGGTAATAAGTGATGTCATCGAAATCAAGGGCAGATAAATCCGGTCCCCAATCTGGAAGTCCTTTTTTCCGATAAACTTCCAGTGCTTTCAAACGATAATCCAGCACCCATTGGGGTTCATCTTTCTTTTTCGAAATTTCGCGAACGATTTCCTCTGAAAGTCCTTTTCCAGTTGAATAAATAATTTCTGCATCGTCAGAGAATCCAAATTTGTAATCCTCTACTACAGGTACTTCACTCATGTCTATTCCTCCTTCTTTCTTCACTCGTTATTCAATAATAGTTGTTCTAATGCTTTCCAGGATAGAGTTGCACATTTGATTCGAGCAGGAAACTTCGAAACACCGCCCAACACTTCGGCATCTCCTAAGTGAGATTCGTCGGTTTCTAATTTTCCTTGAACCAGCAACAAGAACTCTTCAATCATTTGTTTCGCTTCTTCAATCGTTTTTCCTTTGATCTGTTCAGTCATCATACTGCCACTTGCAGTACTGATGGAACAGCCATGGCCAGAAAACTTTACGTCTTCAATCCGGTCATCTTTTAATTGGAGATGAAGTTGAATGACATCTCCACATGTTGGATTATTCAGTTCAATCATCCCGGTTGCTTGTTCCAGTTCTCCGAAGTTACGGGGATGGGAAGAATGATCTAGGATGACATGTCGGTATAGGTTTTCTAATCTAGATAAAGCCATTATTGAAAAACTCCTTTATTTTCTTCAGCGAAACAACGAACTGGTCGACATCTTCTTTTGAATTATAAAAATAAAAGCTAGCACGAGCCGTCGCTGGGGTATCTAAGTATCGCATCAACGGTTGCGCACAGTGGTGACCAGCACGAATGGCGATTCCTTCCATATCAAAAGCAGTGGCCAAATCATGCGGATGCACGCCGTCTAAATTGAATGTAACAATTCCAGTACGCTTTGTATGATCAGTTGGTCCGTAAATACTAAGACCTTCTATGTCGGACAATTGCGGCATTAAATGAGCCATTAGCTTCTGTTCGTGGCGTTCGATTTCATCCATTCCTATGGCTTGCAAGTACTCAATAGCAGCTTTTAAGCCGATTGCCCCTGCAATATTGGGTGTACCTGCTTCGAATTTCCAAGGAAGTTCTGTCCAAGTGGATGTCTCGTCATAGACGAAATCAATCATCTCTCCGCCATATTCAACAGGTTCCATTCGTTCCAGGAGTGCCTGTTTGCCATATAATACACCAATTCCAGTTGGTCCGCACATTTTATGCCCACTGAAAGCAAAGAAATCTGCATTCAGGGCTTGGACATCTACCTTTGTGTGTGGCACGCTCTGGCTCCGTCCACCACGATATAGCCGCCAACTTGATGGATCAGTTCCGCTAGCCGAGGAATCGAATGGATGGATCCCATCACATTAGAAGCATGGCAAAGTGCCAGAATTTTCCCTTTTTCAGAAATTATTTCTTTTGCTTTCTCCATATCAACCACTGCGTCTTCTGTCAACGGCAGATACTTTAATGTCGCTCGTTTGCGAAATGCCAGTTGCTGCCAAGGAACGATGTTAGAATGATGTTCCATCGGTGTGATGTAGATCTCATCTCCCTCTTCAACAACTAAATCACCAAAGCCTTTTGCAACCCAATTGAGTGCAGTGGTCGTTCCTCTTGTAAAAAGGACTTCTTTTGTAGACGAAGCGTTGATGAACGCACGAACCGTTTCCCGGCTTTCTTCGTAACTGCGCGTTGCGCGCTCTGCCAGCGTGTGGACACCACGATGCACATTCGCGTTATCATGGAAATAATAATCTTGAACAGCCTGCAATACTTGCTTGGCTTTGTGTTGTTGCAGCATTGTCTAAGTAGATTAGTGGTTCATCATTTACGGTTGTTTCAAAATAGGAAAATCTTCTTTTATTTTTAGAGAATCGAACACTGCAATCAGTCCTTATTTGTTCTTGTCAATTTCTTGTCAATCACTTCAATTAATTCATCTCGGATAGCTTTCAATGGAATGGCCGCAATTACGGTTCCTAAGAATCCACGAATAACCAAACGTTCTGCTTCTTCTGTTGGAATTCCGCGACTAAGTAGATAGAACATTTCTTCTGGATCTACCCGTCCTACGCTGGCCGCATGTCCTGCGGTTACTTCATTTTCGTCAATCAAAAGAATCGGGTTCGCATCACCACGAGCTTGGTCGGATAACATCAACACACGACTTTCTTGCTGTGCGTCTGCTCCTTTTGCTCCTTTGATGATATGACCAATTCCGTTAAAAGTTAAGGTAGAACGATCTAAAATAACGCCATGTTGCAAAATATGTCCGATGGAATGTTGTCCATAATTGGTTACACGCGTATCGATTCCTTGGATTTGTCTATTCGTTGACACCGCAACAGCTTTAATTTCACTGTGAGAGCCGTCTCCCATTAAATCTGAATCAAAGTCACAGATAACATTTCCGTTATTCATGACACCGATTGCCCATTCAATGGATGAGTCTTTTCCAAGATGTCCGCGTCGATTAATATAAGCACTTGTTTTCTCACCTAAATGGTCAACAGCAGAGAACTTCACTTGTGCCCCTGTCTTTGTTACCACTTCAACCACAATATTTGCTGTATTGGCTTTGTTCCTTCTGTTTCAAATTTCTCAACGTAGGTAACGGAACTATTCACATCGGCTACAATTAAAACATGCTTCGCGAATGTTTCTTCTACATGACTGTTTTGAATAAATAGAGTTTCTAATGGCTCTTTTATATGAACATTTTAGGAACATATAAGAACACACCACTGTTTAAGTAAGCGGCATGATAAGCTGTTAAGTTATTCTCGTCTGCTTTTACAGCAAGTTTCATAAAATATTTTCCAACTAATTCCGGATGGTCTTTCATTGCTGTAAACAAATCGGTAAAAATAACGCCTTGATCAACCAATTCTTGTGGTAATTGTTCTAGTAACGTTACTTTTCCATATTGAACAATTTTTCCGTTGTCGCCCGTTCCATATTGGTGTTGCTGACTATTTATCAACTCTTCCCCGTATTCGGTATCAATCTTCTCGTCCAGTAGCGGCCAACGATGAAAGTTCACTTTTTCAATAGTTGGAAAAGGAAGTTCATCGATTTTCGCAGCCATTTGCATACGAAGTTCATTCATCCAAGTAGGCTCTTCTTGGAAAGCCGAGAAGGTTTGAATGTTTTTCAACTTTTCGTCTTTCATTCCATCTTCCTCCTACTCTTCTTCTTCGATTATAATATCAAGACCCAATTCATCACGAATTCCGCGGTAGCCCTCTGCTTCCAATCGTTTCGCTAGATTTGCATCTCCAGATTTAACTACTCTTCCGTCCATCATAATATGAACAAAGGTTGGTTCGATGTAATTCAATAGACGTTGATAGTGGTAATCATCAAGACACCGAAGCTGTCGCCAAGCATGGAATTGATTCCTTTTGAAACAACTTTAAGGCATCAATATCAAGTCCAGAGTCAATTTCATCTAATAGGGCAAATTTTGGTTCAATCATCATTAATTGAAGAATCTCGTTACGTTTCTTTTCTCCGCCTGAGAAACCTTCATTTAAATAACGCTCAGCCATTTCTTCCGGCATATTCAATGTTTCCATATGCTTATCTAGTTTTTTTATAAAATCCATTACAGAGATTTTATTATCTTCTTCTCTAGTTGCATTGATGGCAGCACGCATAAATTCAGCATTCGTAATCCCTGTGATTTCACTCGGATACTGCATAGCAAGGAACAGCCCCGCACGTGCGCGTTCATCTACTTCCATCTCCAAAACATCTTCTCCATCAAGTAGAATTTCTCCTTCTGTAATGGTATAGCTTGGATGCCCCATAATGGATTGAGCTAAAGTTGATTTACCTGTACCGTTAGGCCCCATGATAGCATGGATTTCTCCGGTGTTCATTACCAAATTAACACCTTTTAATATTTCTTTATCTTCAATTGAAACATGTAAATTTTTTATTTCTAAAGTAGACATGAACGCTTCCCTCTCCTTCTGATTCTTTGCAGCAATTCTCATTTTTTATAATTGCATTATAATCATCTAAACTAATGAGAATGAATCGCAATAACTTCTGCTGAAAGTCCTGTTTGATTAATGACTTTTTTGTGCATTTTATAATGATTCTAGTTTACATTTTTTATTCATTCCTTTTCAAATATTTTTTTTGTGGCATAATAGGATAGATTAATCTTTAAAGGAGATGAACAATATGAAACCAGTTATTGGAATATCTGGTAACCAATTGCTAAAAGCAATCAGTGCCTTTGAAGGTACTTCTGTTTCTTATACACCTCAAAATTTTGTGAATGGTGTTCAACAGGCAGGTGCAGCACCCTTAATTCTTCCAGTGGGTTCTGAAGAGGCAGCGAGAACTTATGTTGGCTTGATCGATGCTTTGATTTTAACAGGCGGACACGATGTCAATCCTATGCGATATAATGAATCACCTCATAAACGATTACAAGCAATTTTCCCACAACGTGATACCTTTGATTTAGCGCTATTAGATGCTGCTATCAAAAAGGAATTCCAGTTCTAGGTGTTTGTCGCGGTATGCAAATCGTCAACGTTTATTATGGCGGCAGTCTTTATCAAGACATGATTCTCAACTTGGTGATCAAGTCTTACAACATATCCAAAAATCTTCTTTTGATATCCCTATCCATAAAATTTCGGTTGAAAAAGAAAGCTACCTGCATCAAATTACGGGTAAAGAAATGATGGTTAATTCTTTCCACCATCAAGCAATCAAGGTTGTAGGAAAAGGATTGAATGTTGTAGCAAAAAGTCCAGATGGTATTATTGAAGCAGTTGAAGCAAAAGACGCAGACGTTTTAGCAATTCAATGGCACCCAGAAACAATGTTACAAATGATCAAGTCAGTAAAAATTTCTTCATTGACTTAGTAAAACGCGCGCAAAATAACTAAGAGAGCCTCGGATCATCGGTCCGAGGTCTTCTTAGCTACTTTAAAATTGATTTCGGAAGTTCCATTCGCAGGTTACGTTAGGGTTCACTACTTGGCAAGCAACCAGTCTTCCAGCCAATGTTAATAA